>NZ_DASWTD010000408.1:0-15746 GCF_036402335.1 Sphingopyxis sp.
GGACTCCGTCAGCCGCCGATATCCAGGGAACGCAGACATGCCCGACCTCGCCCCCTTCCACTTCGCCTTTCCGGTCGACGATCTCGACGCGGCGCGCCATTTCTATGGCACCATACTTGGCTGTCCAGAGGGACGCAGCACCAGCGAATGGATCGACTTCAACCTTTACGGGCACCAGATCGTCGCGCATTGCGTCGGTACAAAGGGCGATGCGGTCGCGGGACATAATCCGGTCGATGGCCACGCGGTCCCCGTTCCGCATTTCGGCGTCGTGCTGCCGCCGGCCGAATGGCGCGCACTCTCCGATCGCCTGCAGGGGCACGGTGTTGTATTCGTGATCGAACCGCACACCCGCTTCCCCGGCCAGGCCGGTGAACAGTCGACGATGTTCTTTCACGATCCGTCGGGCAACGCGCTCGAATTCAAGGCATTTGCGGACCTCGGCCAACTGTTCGCAAAATAGGCGGGCGCCGCAGCTAGGCCGTTGCTTCGCCACCGGGCAGGGCTATCGCCTCAATCTCGATCCGGAATCCGAAGTGCAGCGGCCCCGTGGGGACCACGCTTCGCGACGGCCGCGTTGCGCCGAAGAACGTGCCATACAGCGCGTCCAGTTCGTCCCAGTCGCCGATATCGCGGAGATAGACCGTCGTCTTGATAACCTGCGCCAGACCGGAGCCCGCATCGGCCAGCACATTTTCCAGATTCCGGAGCGCCTGCTCGGCCTGCGCCCGGAAAGGCGCTTCCGCCAGCGACGTATCGCGGCCGGGCCGCAGCGGCAGTTGGCCCGAGATGAAGATGAGGCCGCCGCCGGCCGTAAACGGCGAATAATGCGGGCCGCCGGTCTTTTGGGAACTCATTTTGCAACCTCCGGGTTGGGGGGGCCGTCATGGGGCAGAATCCTTGTCGCCCGTTCCGACCATAATGTGTAGCCTCGCAAAGAATGAAATTCAGGACAAAAATCAAACTCAGGGGGATCAATCCCTATGTCATGGTGAGCCCCGCGCGTGCGCTGCGTATCAAGGCGGACTGGAAAAAGCCCATGCCCGTCCTCATACAGGTCAATGGACAGCCCGATCCCGCCTGGCCGGTCAACCTGATGCCGGCGGGCGACGGAAGCTTCTATCTCTATCTGGATGGCGTCGTCCGCAAGGCCTCGGGCACGGGGGTAGGCGACATGGTCGAAGTGTCGATCGCATTCGACCGCGAATATCGAAGCGGTCCGCAACATGACATGCTTCCCGAGTTCGCCGCGCGCCTCGACGAAGACCCTTTGACCAAGGCCCGGTGGGAAGGCCTCCCTCCCAGCCTCAGGAAGGAAGTTCTGCGTTATCTGGCCAATCTGAAATCGGATGCGGCACGGCAACGAAATGTCGAGCGCGCCATTCGTGTCCTGGGCGGTTCCAGGGAAAGATTCCTCGCCCGGGAGTGGAACTGAGCGCGCCGACGAGCGCGGTTCCCGCCTCACCGATGGCTGCCCTGCTTTCGACAAGCTGCCAGACCTCAATGTAGAAAATCCGGCTGCTTTCAGCCGCTCTCATACAGACGCATATGCGAAAATCCGATGTCGATAGGCTTTATCGACCACGCGAAAAATAGACCGCGGAAGCGAGTGTGAGCAGGCCAACCAAGAGAGCGGTCGCGTAAGCGCAGTTCACGTAGAAGGACAACCAGTCCATCGTCGGCGCTGCGAGGCTGCGATAAAGGAGCAGCGCGACGCTGCCGGCATAGCCCGATGCGTCGGCGATATAGATCAGGAAACCGGCGTTGCCCGCGCGGCCGATCGCCGCGATCATCCGGTCGAAAAGCATAGCGTTGAACGGTGTATAGGCGAGATAGAGCCCCGCACCCGTCAGTACCATCCAGGTTAACGGCGCGATCAGATGCGCCTGAAAGGCCAGCGTCGACAGTCCCAGCAAAAGCGCGCCGATAATGATGATCCCGTGCATCGCGAGCAGCGCGCGCAGATTGTCGCGGACCAGCATCAACGATCCGAGCGCCGCCAGCGCCGCGACCGCGACCGGAATTTCGCTTTCGATAAACACCGACGCAACATTGCGATAGCCAAGCCCGATCCAGATTTCGGCCGCGAAATTATCGCGGAAATCGCGAAGCGCGGTCAGAAGGACATAACCGAGCACAAGCAGAACGAGCGCAAGTCCGTGATCGCGGAGGAATGCGGCGCGGTCGGCGCGGAGCATAGGTACGCGAACCGTCCGCTCGGCTTCGTCGCGCGCGTCGGGCGGGGGCAGCATTTCGAGCGCCCAGACCGACAGCAACAGCAAGGGGAAGAAGAGCGCGCCGGTCGCCGCGGGCATCCAATATTCGCTGATGCCGGCGTGCATCAGCATCATCGCGACCATCTTCACCGCTCCCGACGACAGGATGAAGCTGGCGCACAGCAGCGCGCCCATCATCTCCGACGTTCGCCGTCCTTCGAGATAGCTGAAGACCAATCCCCAGATCATGCCCAATGGCAAACCGTTGAAAAACAGGCAGACGATCGCGAACGGCGGTGGCACGAGCGCGAAGAGGATCAACGCGAGCCAGGAAATGCCGATCAACGCGACGATCGCCCATGCCCGCCCCGTGCGGCCGATTTCGGCGATGACGCGGATGCCGATCAGCTTCGACAGCGCGTAACCAAGCACCTGCGCGATCAGCAGCGCGGTCTTGTAGTCAATTGCAAAGCCCCAACCGGCGACATCGACATAGGTCGCGGCGGCGAACGGCTTGCGAAAGGCATACATCGAGAAATAGGCGCAGAAGCCCGCAATCCCGGCAAAGGTCGCGAACAGCGGCGCCGGCCACCGGCGCATCAGCGCGGTAAGCGGCCGCTCGGCGGACGTACCCGTCACAGGCGCATCGTTCCGATCGCGGGGTCAGTCAGGCCGGCGCGGCCGGTTTCAAGCTTGCCGGCGAAATGGCGAAGGAACTCCGGATCGCGTGCCCAGCGAACGGCGAGATCGTACCAATTGTCGTCGTTTGCCAGATTCCAGCGGTCGCGGACGGTGGCGCCCGGCGCAACCTGGACCCGGCGTGCGCCCGTTTTCGCCGATGCATAGGCGGCATCGAAACGAACATCGAACAGGAGCGGCCCGGCGCTGCGATTGACGAACAGCAATTCCACCGCGCCTTCTTCGGGCAGGCGGATCAGCGAAATGTCCGGCACCGATCCGGACAATGCCCCCGCATAACGCTGATGGAGCCCGTCCGGACCCTTGACGGTAAGGTCATAGCTGGCGCCGGCTACGCCGTCCTTGTGCCAATGCTCGCTCTCCAGCTGGTCACCCGCACCGACAGTGAAGTGCCACGGCCCGTGCGCGTCGCTGTTGTCGTAAACTGCGAGCGCGGCACCTGCTCGCCCGCGATTGGTCATTTTCAACCGGAAGCCGCCCGCCGGCGTGATACTGCCCGCGATGTCGATATCGTAGGGCAGCGGCCGTGCGCGGCGCTGTCCAGCCATCTGCCTGGTCGGTGCCTGCGCCGCCGGAATCGCATTAGCCGAACCGGCCTTCGACCGGGCGATGCGGTCGAGGAAATTGTCGGTCCCCGGCAATTCGAGCGTCGACCAGTCGCGGTTGGGATTGGCGAAGTCGAGCGCCGAGGTCAGGTCGCCGCACACCGACCGGCGCCACGCGCTGATATTGGGCTCCTGCACCCCGAACCGCCGCTCCATGAACTGGAGGACCGAGGTGTGATCGAAAAGTTCGGAGCAGACGAAGCCGCCGCGGCTCCACGGCGACACGATGATCGCGGGCACCCGCACGCCGAGGCCGATCGGATGCCGCCCCGGGTTCGCGACCTTCTCCGCGCCATAATGTTTCGCTTCGCCGTCGACCGCGATCGTGCTCGCGCCCTGCTCCGCCGACAGCGGCGGGACGGGCGACGGCATATGGTCGTAAAAGCCGCCACTCTCGTCGTAGTTGATGATGAACACGGTACGCGCGAACATCTCCGGGTGGTCGACGAGCGCTTCGATCAGCTTCGCGGCAACATGCTCGCCGCGCGACGGTTCGGCCTCGGGATGTTCGGACAGGTCCTCGGCGGTGACAATCCACGAGATTTGCGGAAGCGTCCCGCCCGCCAGGTCGGCGCGAAACGCCTCGACGAGCTGCTCGCCGTCGGACCGCGTCCGGTCGGCGCCCGTTTTATGCTCGCTGACCCACGCGCGGCCGCGGCGATAAAGATCCGAATCGCGATCGCACGGCCGGAAGGCGGGGAAGATCGACAGCAGATTGTCGCCGTAATTGTCATATTCCTGATAGACCTTCCAGCTGACCCCCGCCTCCTGGAGCCGCTCGGCATAGGTAGTCCAGCCGAAGGCACCGGGGCGAAGCGGCTTGTCCGTCGCCATGTCGGCGCTTGGCGTCTCGTCCTCGCCATAGTTGGTCATTTCGGGATCGCCACCGACCGTTCCACCGCCATTGCAGCCGCTGAACAGATGCAGGCGGTTGGGGTAGGTCTGCGTCAGCGTCGAGCAATGATAGGCGTCGCAAATGGTAAAAGCGTTGGCGAGCGCATAATAGAAGGGCAGATCCGACGGGCCATAGTGCAGCATGCGTTTGTGGAGTTCGCGCGTCGCGCCCCACCGGTCGCATCGCCCGCCGTTGAAAATGGTGAGGTTCGCCTGGTGCCCCTGCGCCGAGCCGTCGACGGTGAGCGACTGGCTCGCCTTCGAATCGCCATGATAGGGCAGGACATGGCCGTCGGGATGTTCATCACTCGGCTGCGCCCAGATGGAACGCCCGCCCGGGATGCGCGCCGGACGAGGATCGCCAAAACCGCGTACGCCGCTCAGCATACCGAAATAATGATCGAACGAGCGGTTCTCCTGCATGAAGACAACGATATGCTCGACGTCCTTTATTGTGCCCGTCGCATGATGCGCGGGAATCGCCATCGCGCGTTCGATCAGCCCCGGCAGCATCGCCATCGTCGCGCCGGCGGCGACAGCACCCTTCAGAAAATTCCGTCTGCTCGCATCGCTCATTGTCCAAGCCCTCGATTTCCCGCGCGACCCTTATGTCGCGCTGGCGTCATAAAACTGGTATAGTCCAAAAAGACTACAGATTGACGACAAGCTCTTCCCACATGGATGTGACAGGAGATCCAATGACCCGGACGGTAATCGACGATATTTTTGCAATGTTCCTTGAATTCGGCGCGGTCCATTATGGCGAGGACGTAACGCAGCTCGAACATGTCCTGCAGGCGGCGTATTGCGCGCGCGAAGATGATGCACCCGACAGCCTGATCGCCGCAGCGCTGCTGCACGATATCGGCCAGTTCATGAACGACGCCGGAAATGCCGCTGAAAAACGAGGGATAGATGCGCGTCACGAGATCAGCGGCGCAGAATTCCTCGCCCGATATTTCCCCGCTGAAGTGGTCGAGCCGGTGCGTCTCCACGTCGATGCCAAACGCTATCTCTGCGCGGTAGAGCCGGGCTATCTCGAAGATCTCAGCCGCGCATCCACGATCAGCCTCGCGCTTCAGGGCGGCGTCTATTCACCCGCCGAGGCGGCCGAGTTCACCGCCCGCCCCTATTCTTCCGAAGCGGTCCGCCTGCGCCGTTATGACGATATGGGCAAGCGTCAGGACTGGGATGTGCCGCCGCTCGAAACTTATCGCAGCCTGCTCGAAGCGCAGCTGATTTCTGGATAATAATCGTTTCTAAACATATATTTATATTCATTTTCCGGCGAAAATTGTTTGCGATACCGGGGCTGTAACGCGTCTGTCACCACAAACTGGTTTATACCAAATTACAGGCGAAGCCCGAGTCGGAGCATATCGACGATCGAAAGCATTGCCGCTCACGCCAACCCCGACGGCAATTGTCGCGGGGAATGGACGGGCTTTGCCTGCAACCCCCGGCCGGTCCCGGCCGGGAAACGTCATTTCGGATATTGGGGATTTTCCTATGGCCATTCACCATCGGGCGGAGCGACGGGCGCTCCTCAAATTGTCGGTCGCGTCCTTGGCGCTTGTCGTCATTCCGGGCGCCGCTCGCGCCGCCGACGCCGCTGCTCCGGCAACGGCACCGGTCGACGCCGCGGACGGCGCCGGATCGGACACCATCTATGTCTATGGCCAGCGCCTCAGCACGACGGTCGCGATCGAGGAAAAGCGCAAGGCCGATAATGTCGTCGAAGTGATTTCCGCCGACGACCTCGGCAAGCTTCCCGATGCCAATGTCGCCGACGCGCTCGGCCGCGTTCCCGGCGTGTCGGTCATCGTCAACCAGGACACGGGCGAAGGCGAATATGTCGCAATCCGCGGCCTGTCAGGCACCTATAATGCCGTCAGCATCAACGGCATCCGGGTCGCGCAGACCGATCCGGGCAGCCGCGACGTGTCGCTGAACGTGCTGCCCCCGAACGGCCTGGCCGCGATCCGCGTAACCAAGACGCTGACCCCCGACCAGGACGGCGACGCGATCGGCGGCACGATCGATTTCCGCACCCCGACCGCGTTCGATTTCAAGGACGGCACGATCGTGCGGCTTTACGCGAGCGGCGGGTTCAACGAACAGGCGCGCAAGGCCGACGAACCGTCAGCGACCTACCAGGGTCAGGTCGATTTCGGCACTCGCTTCGCCGACGATCGCTTCGGGATTTTCGTCTCGGCCAACTACGGCGTTTCGCACGGCAACGGTCAGGAAACCGAAAATGACGGCGAATGGGAACCCTACAAGTGGCGCAAGGATTCCGAGGAACCGATCGACGAACGGAACATGCACCTGCCGGGCATCGACCTCGACTATCGCCGGCTCAAGCAGACGCGCTACGGCGGCAATTTCTCGCTCGACTTTCGCGGCGACACGACCCAGCTTTATCTGCGCGGGCAATTCTCGCGGCAAAAGCTGCGCGGCACCAACGACCTCACCGACTATAATAATATCGACACCCCGCGCCTGACGCAGGTCGACGAGGATGATACGGCGCTGGCGCAGCCCGAGGACATGATCACCGGCCGCGACGACCGCGGCAACATCTATGGCTATAGCATCGGCCAGATCGTCGATACCGACGGCGACGGCGTGATCACCGACGCCGACCGCGCCGACGAGGGTCTCTGGTCCTTGAATGGACGCTCGGGCGTCTGGGATCCGCGCAATTTCGAATTCGCGCGCAACTTCGAGACGATCGACCGCAACCAGACGCTCGGCACGATCAACTTCGGCGGCACGAGCCAGTTCGGCCGATTGAAGCTCGACTATGACGTGAGCTACAGCGGCGGCGAGCGGTCGTCGCCGAACAGTTTCGAGGTCGCCTATGCATGCGGCGAGGACCCGGTCTGCGTCACGCCGCAGACTGGCATCGACTGGGTATCGAACGACCCGCGCTTTCCGCACGCCAGCCTGCCCGCCTACGCCCAGTCGGTCGAGCGCGATTCGAGCCTGCTCGTCTTCGACGGCGCCGAACTCAGCCGCGACAAGCAGACTGACAAGCGGATCGCGGCACGCATCGACGCGCGCTACGACTTCGAAGGCGTGCTCGACTATGTGAAATTCGGCGCGAAATTCACGCGGTCGCGCCGCAGCTATGACTATACGCCGATCTGGGAAGGCGACCTGCTCAATGCCGATCAGAGCTTGGCGGAATCGGGCCTCGTCGACAAGGAAGTGACCAGCATCCTGCGCGGCGAATATTATTATGGCGATGTGTTCGATCGCGATGCCGTTGCCGCGGCGATCAAGGCCGCCATGGCGGGCGACGGCGGCGACGGAGCTCCATCCGAGACCGACCTGCTGGAGGACGACAAGCGCAGCACCGAAAAGGTCTATGCCGCCTATGCCCTCGCGCATTTCACGGCCGGGCCGCTGCAGGCGATCGCCGGCGGACGCTTCGAACGCCGCGAGACGCATAATGAATTCTGGATCGACGATGGCGATGAAAGCGGTTTCGGGACGACCGACCGCGGCTACAGCGTCTTCCTGCCGAGCGTCACGGCCATCTACCGGCCCGACGACCGGCAGGTCTATCGCGCCGCGATCTGGACCGGCTATTCACCCCCTGAATATGGCTATATCTCGGCCGGCCGCTCGGTCACCCGCGAACCGGGCACCGGCGAGATCATCGCGATCAGCCAGGGCAACCCCGACCTCAAGGCGGCGCGGTCGATCAATGCTGACCTCTCGGCCGAATATTATATCGACCGCAGCAGCATGATCTCCGCCGGTCTCTTCTATAAGCATATCAAGAATTTCATCTTCACCAACGGCAGCCAGGTCGACGCTCCTACCCAAAGCGGGCGGATCGAGATCACCCAGCCGCAGAATGGCGAGACCGCCGAAATCTATGGGCTGGAGCTCAATCTGATCAAAAGCTTCGAAGGGCTCGCAGCGCCCTTCGACGGCTTCGGGTTCGAGGGCAATGTGACGGTGCAGCACAGCGCTGCGTCGACCGGCCAGCCGTATCGGAACGGCGCCGAGATCCGGTTCATCAATACGCCGCACCTGCTCTACAACGCATCGCTCACCTACCAGAAATACGGGATCGAGGCGAAGCTGTCCTATAATTACCGCGGCAAGTTCATCGAATCGCTGCGCGACAATGCGGTCGACAAATGGGTACGGCCGAACCGCAGCCTCGACCTGCACACACGGTATAATTTCACCAGTCGCTTCGCCGTGGACTTCGATGTTTCGAACCTGCTTAACGACTATAAATATTACACGACCAAGGGCGACAATCCCACCTACATGAAGGATTATATGGAAGCGGGCCGCACCTTCCTGCTCCGCGGCAGCTATATTTTCTAGGATCGGGTTGCGAAATGTTGCGGGCGCGGGATAGCAGAGCTGTCCCGCGCCCTTGTTCGCTTCTTGACCCCTTCAAGGCGCCCCTGCCATGACACACCGGCGAGCTGCTCCGGCCTCGTCCCATCCTGTAGCCAGGCGTTCAATGCGAAAGACGACCGACATCATTACCTGGACCAGCGAGACAGGCCCGACGGACGGACCGCAATATCTTGCCCTTCGCAACCAGATCGCGCTCAGCATCGAGATGGGCAAGCTGCCGCCCGGCGCAAAATTGCCGTCCGAGCGGACGTTGCAGACCGGGTCGGGCGCCGCGCGCGGCACGATCCGCGAAGCGCTGTTCCAGCTCGAGGCCGAGGGTCTGATCTATCGCCGCGACCGCAGCGGCTGGTATGTCTCGCCGCCGGCCGTCACCTATGACCCGACCCGCTGGGCGGGATTCATGACCTATGTCGCCGAACAGGGACGCACGCCTGCCACCGCGACGATCGCAACGGAGACGGTGCCCGCGAGTTCGGCCGTCGCTGACATTTTCCGCGTCGCGCCGGGAACCCCGCTCCATCTGGTCACCCGCCTGCGCTCGATCGACGGCCGCCCGGTGCTCATGGAACAGATCACCGTCGATCCCGCGCTGGCGCCGGGGCTGTTTTCGCATTCGCTCGACGGATCGCTCTCGCAGATATTGATGACGCAATATGGCCTGCGGGTATCGCGCAACCGCGTCGACATGCGCCCCTGTGCGCTGACCCGTGAAGCGGCAGACGCGCTTGGCGCCAAGTCGGGAACGCCGGGCCTACTCGTCGTTCGCACCAGCTTCGATCCCGACGGGCGCGTGGTCGAATATGACCAGGAATATTGGCGCCACGATTCGATCCGCGTGCACGTCGATCTGAACGTCCGGACCGAAAACTCTTAGCAACGCAGGCTATCGGCCGTTTTCCAAGCGTCCGAAAAACGTCGCGCTCCATCCGCCTCAGCACCGGTTGCGGTCAGTCAGCTTTCCGATACCGGACAAACGAAGCGAACACTTGCAATGATCAATATCTTACCTTGCAAGCGGAACGACCCCGAACAAGAGCGCGGCCGCGATCAGCACGAAGCATAGAGCCAGGCAGTATTTCCAAGCGTAGCGCTGAAGGTCACCCAGTTCGATCCCGAGCAAGGCGCATTTGAGATAGACGGCAGCCACCAGGGGGCTGAGCGAGTGCATCGGCTGGCCGAGCAGCGACGCCCTGCCGATCTCTTCAGCAGAAATACCATAGTGGCTCGCGGTTTCGGCAAGCACCGGCACGACCCCGAAATAGAAGGCGTCGCTCGACAGGAAGAAGTTCATCGGAATCGACAGAAGCGCCGTGATGACGCCCAGATAGGGCCCGATTGCAGGCGGCAATATGTCGAGGATGGCCTTTGCCATCGCATCGATCATGCCGGTACCCGACATCACGCCGGTGAAGGCACCCGCTGCCAGCACCATGACACCGACACTGAGGGCATTGCCGGCATGTGCCGTGAGGCGCGTACGCTGATCGGCCAGCTTGGGGTAATTGACCACCAGCGCGGCCGAGAGCCCGCCCATGAACAGGATCGGGAGCGGCGCAAAGCGGATGATGACGAGTGCCATCAGTGTCAACGTCAGCGCGAGGTTGAACCAGATCAGCCCGGGCCGGAGCGCTGCAGGGTCTGCCTGGAAAATTTCGGCAATGCGGTCGGCGTCGAGGGTTCCGGCCGGCGCGTCCGGCGACGTCGCGGCAGCGCCCAGCCGCGCACGCTCGCGTCGCCCCATCCACCACGCCAGCAGGAACACCGATGTGAGCCCGGTCGCTGCAACCGGCAGCATCGGGATGAAGAGCGACGACGGATCGACATGCAGCGAAGCCGCGACGCGCGCGGCGGGGCCGCCCCATGGGCTCATGTTCATGATGATGAAGGAGAGGCTGCCGATGACCGCGAAAATCATCACGTCGATACCTAGCCGGCGATACACCGGCAGCATCGACGATACGCCGACGAGCGCGGTCGTCGTGCCATCGCCATCGAGACCGACCGCACTCGCGAGCGTTGCGTGTCCGACGGTGGCACGCGCCGGATCGTTGCCGACCCATGCGATGATCCGGTTGACGAGCGGCTGGAACAAACCGGCGTCGATCATGATTCCGAAATAGAGGATCGCGAAGATCAGCATGACGGCCGTCGTTGCCACCTTGGTCACGCCGTCCATCATCATCGCACCCGTCTCCGCGCCCGTTCCGGCAAGGAACGAAAACAGGAGCGGTACAAAGACCAGCGCCGGCACCGCCGTCATGCGCCGCGACATGACGAGTACCATGAACAGGATGACCATCGAGAAGCCGAGAAAAGCGGATGACATGCGCTATCCCCTATTCAATTTCGACGGACAGCAGCGGCACGAAATATTGGCCGGCATGCGAGTCTACATCTTGCGGCGAGCCTTGCACGGCCGGGCGCGGGAAGCTCACCTTGACGACATGGATCCCGGGCAAGCGAAACTGCCGGATCGCATTTTCCGAAACCCCGAAAAGCGATGCGATGGCACGCGGCGCAAGCGCTGGCGAGCGGGCGATCCGATCGAAAGACGCCTCGTCGTCGCAGAAGATGTCGATGGTGACCCAGAAGGGGCCCGCACTCTTCGAGCGGATATATTTCGCGACATCACCAAGCTTCGCCATGCAACACCCCCTCACCAATCGTCTCAAAATGCGTTCGCGCGAGCGCGTCGGGGCGATCGACGTGGACGATGTGGTTGAGCTTGAATTCATAATGCCGGCCAAGCTCGACCTCCGCCGGCGAAAAGGGAAAAGCGAAACTCGGCAATGGATCGTCAGGGTTGAGCGGGAAATGCAGGAGCACGGGATTGCAATATTTGGCGATCTCCGTCGCGCGGTCTTGCGTATCGGCCCAGACGATGGTCATCAGCCCGATTTCGTGCGGGACATGTTCGGCCGGCACCGGATTGAGGGCATCCTTGCCATAGGCACGGAACTCGATCCCGTAGTCACCGTCGGCGATGCGCAGGACGTTCGCGATCCCGTGACGCAGATAAGCCTCGAGATTGGCGCGCCATTCATCGAACCGTGCGAGGAGCTTGGGATCGGCGATCGCGCTGAACACCATCGTCCGATAGCCCGTGCCTCCCGCCCCCTCGAGTTTGATCGTGTATGGCATCGTCTCGGCCCGCGAGTTGGTTACGCGGACGCGGCGACTGTCGAGCGCT
The DNA here is from genome assembly GCF_036402335.1 of Sphingopyxis sp. Classification (GTDB taxonomy): domain Bacteria; phylum Pseudomonadota; class Alphaproteobacteria; order Sphingomonadales; family Sphingomonadaceae; genus Sphingopyxis. The sequence continues at coordinate 11,997 of NZ_DASWTD010000408.1, forward strand.
TCGTAATGCGCGTCGGAAGCGTCGAGAACGACGCCGGGCTCCTTCAGCCGGAAGGGGTCGCTGTTCTCGTACAGCAGATGGGCAGAAACCGTATAGGGTGTGCAACTATTGTCCGCATCGAGAGGCTCGATCTCGAACCCTTGCGCGTCGACGGTGAAGAACACACCGCCCCTCCGCGTCTCGACCGTGCAAAGGCCGCCGCACTCGGCGGTCTTGGCGGCATGCCAGGACGCTCCGGCCGGCAGCCCCCGCATGAGCGGCACGGCCGACAGGACCGCGGTGTCGGTCGTTCGCCCCGAGAGCACGATATCCGCGCCTTTCCCGATTGCGTCGGCAAGCGGCTCGTAGCCGAGCAGCCCCACGATATGGTCGCATTCGGCGATGCGCTCAGCCGTCAGCGGCAAAGCGGGGTCAAGCGGCGCGATCTTCCCGGCCTCCAGATAAGGACGCAGCGCGGCAGGCTCGATCTCGGAGTAAACGAGCGCCAGCCGCGCGGTCAGTCCCTCTTCGCGCGCGATCTCGCGCGCGATGCCGGCCATCCAGTCCACCCCGGCGTCGGTCCCCGACGTGCCGCACGACCCGACGAGAAGCGGCACGCCCAACCTGTCGCGTGCCAGCATAAGCTGCCGGAGGTCGTGCTTCGTCGCGGCGCGCGTCATCTTCGACGTCGCGGTCCCCAGATAATGCGGCCCGCTGTCGGTCGATCCGCCGTCGACGGCGAGGCAATCGGGACCGAGCGCGACGCCGCGATCGAATGCACCGGCCAGGCAGCCGGCACCGAGCACGCCCGACGGCACGAGCACCTTGCAAGTCACGGGATTTTCGTTCCCGCTCACTGGAATTTCGCCCGCAGGGTCACGCCGAGCTGACGCGGCGCGCCATATTGGACATATTGGTAGAACCCACCGTTGGTCTGCCAGATCCGATAGACCTTGTCGGTCAGATTATGGCCCCAGAGCTGGACCGAATAGCGGTCGTCGAAATTATAGGTGATGCTGGCGTCCCAAAGCGTCCTCGGCTTGCGATACTCCTTGAAGTCGTTGATATTATTCTCGAACGCGTCGCTCTGATAGTCCATCACGACCTCGGCGCGCAGCCAGCCCCATGACGCGTCGCGCGAGCTCTGCAGGCCGACCGCCGCGTTCACCGCATGCTTCGGCGTCCGGCTCATCCGGTTGCCCGCACCGTCGACAAAGGTCGGATTGCCGCTCGCGTCGAAGCCCGCGGTCTGGATGAAGCGCGAAAAATAGGGGTGGAGATAAGTGTAGCGCACCGTTGCATCGAACCAGGAAACCGGCGCCAGAATGAACTCGCTCTCGACGCCCTTGATCGTCGCATCGGCGGAGTCGACCGTCACGCGCGTGCCCGTCGGGCCCTGCGTGAGGTCGGGCACGACCTTGATCGTCTGAAAATCGCGATAATCCATCCAGAAGGCCGACACGTTGGCGCGCAGCGAGCGGTCGAACCAATCGGTCTTCACGCCGATCTCATAGTTGGTGAGGCGTTCGGGATCGGTCGGCGTACGGGCAAGCGTGGCCGAGCCGGGCTGTTCCTGGAACGCCCCCGATTTGAAGCCGGTCGACACGGTGGCGAAGGCGAAGACATTGTCGCTGAGGCGATAGTCGGCGCCGACGCGGTAGGTGAAGACCCCCTTGTCGAAAACACCCGGCGTCGTCTCGGTGTCGTAGCTCGTCGCCGGAGCCGCCAGCGCGCCCTGGAGGCGCTTCGCACGATATTCCTTGTGCTCCTTCGTGTAGCGGCCGCCGGCGAAGAAGCGCAGGCCGAAATCAAACTTATACTGTGCCTCGCCGAACACGGCGTAGCTGTCGTTTGTCGAATGACCGAAAAAGCGGTTGATCGTCGTCGGCGTCGCCGACTGCTGCGTCTCGCGCTCGCGGTATATCTGGTCGCGATTGTAGAAGAGACCCGCGACCCAGGTGAAGGGACCATCGCCCAGCGATGACAGACGGCTTTCGAGCGAATAACTGTCCGCCTGCTCCTTGGCGAGAGTCTGGAGACCGCTCACCGGAAGGCCGATCGCGGCATTGGTCGCGGCGTTCGTTCCGTCGAGATCGCTCGAAAAATCATAGTCGAGCGTGCGCCAGGCCGCGACGGTCGTCCAGTTGGCGAACCCGAGCGCGTCGGTCGAGAGCTCGGCGCGCGCACCGCCCGTCTTCGATTTGGTGAAGCCGAGCCGGTCGGGATTGGCACGCCGCGGATCGGCATAGTCGGCATAGCCCTTTCCCGGCGTGAAGGGATTGAGCAGGACGTTGAAACGCGAGCTGTCCGACAGATCCTGATTGGCGACATCGCCCGTCAGGAGGAGCCAGGTATCGGGGCCAAGGTCGGCACGAACATGGAGCCGGGCGCTCAGCTTGTTCTCGTCGTCGAGGGCGCGGCCGTCGAATGTTTTGCGAAAACCGTCATTGGTCACCGCGCCGAGTGTCAGGCGCGCCGCAAGCCCATCGGTGACCGGCGCATTGAGCATCAGATTGCCGTTCATCTGGCCATATTCGCCGAAGGTCAGCTGCGCATTGGCTTCGGCATGGTCGACGGGCTTGGCGGTCACAAAATTGACCGAGCCCGCGACCACATTTTTGCCCCAGAGCGTTCCTTGCGGCCCCTTCAGCACCTCGACGCGCTCCATGTCGTAGAAATCGATGCCGAGCATCGCGGCGCGGCCGAGATAGACGCCGTCGAGAAAGGCAACCGATGACGGATCGCCGCCCGCACCTTGGTTGCTGCTGCCGACGCCGCGGAAGAACGGCCGCGGCGCGGCTTTGGGAAAGGCATCGAAATTGATGCCCGGAGTGGCCTGGGCCAGCCGGCTGAAATCGGTAATGCCCTTTTCTTCGAGCTGGTTGCCGGAAAAAGCCGTGACGGTGATGGGCGCGCTCTGCAGCGACTCCTCGCGCCGCCGGGCCGTCACGATGATGTCTTCGATCCCCGTATTTTCATCCGCGCCGGCATCGGCCGTCTCCTGCGCCATGACGGGGGCCGCAATGGCGATGAAAAATGCGCTCGATGCGCGCAGGATGTTGCGTGTGGTCGGTGTCATATAGCCCTCTCCCATTGCCCGGCCGGCTTGAGCCGATCGCGATTCGGGGGCTGTGTGCACCGGATGACCCGCGCAGCCATGACACCTATGTTACATGGCTCCAAGATTGGCCCGTGCTATGACCCGGCTAGCGGGAGAGAAGAAGAACAGGATCGATGCAACGGATCATCACCCATGAAAACTGGATCGGCGACCTGCCCGATCCGGTGCGCGACGCCGTGCTGGCCCGGATGGTCGAGCGCGTGGTAGAGCCGGGCGACGTCATCGCCGAGGCGGGCCGCGACGCCACGCGCATCTTTCAGGTCGTCGAAGGCTATGTCCGGCTCACCGGCCTCCACGAGGACGGCAGCGAGGCGCTGATCACCATCTATGTCGCGGGCAATTGTTACGCCGAGACGGCCATGGTCTCACGGCGTCCCTACAATCACAGCTCGTTCGCGATGGTGCGGAGCCGGATCCGCGTCCTGCACGAACGCGACTTCTGGGATCTCTATCATAGGCACAGCGCTATTCCCGAAGCGCTTTGCCGAAAATTCTCCGACGCGATCAGCCGCCAGCTTGCGGCGCGCGAAATGCGCGCGACGACGCGGCTCCGTACCCAGATAGCCAATATGTTCGCCGACTTTGCCGAGCGCTGCGCCGGCGGCCCAAGGCCCGGTGAGATCGGCCTCGATTTCCCCTTCACGCAGACC
>NZ_DASWTD010000409.1:0-5511 GCF_036402335.1 Sphingopyxis sp.
GGCCGCCCGCGCGAATCCCATATCTGGCGGCCGGTGACGGAGGCGATACGCGAAGTCATGCAAAAGTCCTTTTCCAGTTGGCGACGAGCGCGTCGACGGGTTGCGGCGCGCGAATGAGCGCGCGCGCCTGATCGCGGATCACATGCTTGTGCCCGGGGTCGGTGAGATAGGGTGCAGGCGACTTGCCCTCGACGCGCGCAAGCAACAGCGCCGCGGTGAGCTTGCCCGCACGCAGCAGTACGCCTCCGGCATCTTCCCAGTCGATCCCCGCGCGATAGGCGGCAACCAGCGCGGCGGCAGCTTCGTTCAGCCGCGCGTCGCCCGACCACACCGCTTTCAGCAGCAAGTGCGTCGTGCAGAAAGCGATGTCGAACGCCGGATCGCCATAAACGGCGCATTCGGCATCGAGGAAAACCGGGCCGTCGGCGCTGACGAGGATATTCTTGGGACTGACGTCGCCATGGACCAGTGCGATCTTGCGTCCCGAAAGATCGGCGGCGAGCGCCTCGAGCGCGGGCGCGAGTTCGGCATCATGCCGCGCAACATAAAGCAGAAACGGATCGACGCGGAGCGCGCGAAACATCTCGTCGTTGGGGAAATCGGCGCGGTCGCCTTCGTTATGCGCGGTCGCAGCATGGACCGCGGCAATACCCCGCCCGACCTCTCCGGCAAAACCGGCATCGACCCGCCCCGCCATCAGCTCGTCCTTCCACACCGGACAGCCGGGCAGGAAACGCATCGCGAAGGCATGGCCGGCCAGTTCGGCGAGCACCTCAGGCGCAATTTTCGGATCAACCCCGCGCGCGCGGCGCAGCCAGCGCACTTCGCTTGTCCCACGCTCCACGGGCGCGTGCCATTCGGCGGCGACGCGCAACTGCGGCAGCGGGCGCTTGACGACGATCGGCCCCGACGGCGTCTCGACCTTCCACACGTCGCACGACACCCCGCCGGTCAGGGGCGTGAGGGCGATATCGCCCTCCCCCACCAGACCGGCGGCGCGAAGTTCATCGACGATGTCGGCGTCCGTCGTCACCTCAAAGCTTCTCCCGGATCCACGCGCCGACAAGATCGGCGGCATTCTGCCGCTCGGCAACCGAATCCTCGAAATAATGCGCGCCGGGGATCAGTTCGATCCTTTTGTCGGTCGAGCCGAGGAAATCGAAGATCTTGCGCGCATCGCTCGGGAAGACGCCGGTGTCGGCGGTTCCTTGGACGACGAGCGCGGGTGTGTCGTGCTTGGCGAGATGCGGCTGACCCTGGCATGGCGAGGTTTCGAGGCTCCACATGTTGAGCCAGGTCTTGATCGTATTGGCGCGCCCGATGCTCGGCGTGCGGTTCGCGACCGCCGGGTCGCCGCGGTAACACCAGTTGGGCTTGCGGTCCGAGGGATCGAGCGCCGGATCGACGCAGCGGATATCGCCCCAGCAACGGAACATGGGGAAGATGCGGTCGGGGATGCCCGCGGCATTGAGCCGGGCCAGTTCGGCCTTCGCCCAGTCGGTGATGCGCTGGTTGCGCGCACGCTGCCCCGCGCGATATTTTTCGACGAACGCGTCCGAATAGGGCGGGCCGTTGTCGGGGTTGAACGGATCGAGTTCGGGGTCGGTCAGAGTGGGATCATTCTCGTCAATCACCGACGCATCCATCCAGTCGGTCAGCACCTCGGGACGCCCCTGATGCGCGTTGAAGCTGATGTAGAGATCGCCCTTGATCAGCGACGCCAGCGCGTCCTGACCGACCGACGGCAGCCGGTCGGTCAGCGTCGGCGCGATCGCCTCGGCCTGATAGGCGCCCATCAGCGAGCCACCGCCCGAATTGCCGAGAATGACGATCTGCTCGACTCCGGCTTCTTCCTTCAGCCACTTCATGCCGACGCCGATGTCGAGGATGGCATGTTCAAGCAGGAACTGGTCCTCGAACCCGCGATAGCGCGTGTTCCAGCCGAGGAAGCCAAAACCCTGCCGCGCGAACCATGGCGCGATATAATGTTCCTTGAAATCGACATTATAATGGGTCGCGATGATCGCGACCTTCGGGCGCTTGCCCGCCTCGGTCCAATAGATGCCCTGGCACGGATGCCCGCCCGCCTGGATACGCGGCGCGGTCGGCGAAACAAGCCCAATAAATTGCGCGTCCAGTCCTTCGATCCCGTTCGGGTCCATCATTCTCTCTCCTGATTGTCGATTGTTATCAGCGGGTGACTTCGAAGGGCAGCTTGTAGCCCTCCAGCCCCGCGCGGATCGCCTTCTTGTCGATCTTGCCCGTCGGGCCGAGCGGGATTTCGTCGACGAACAGCACGTCGTCGGGCATCCACCAGCGCGCGATCTTGCCGTCGAGATACGCCTTGAGATCGGCGGCGCACGCCTTGGCACCGTCCTTCAACTGGCAAAGCAGGATCGGCCGTTCGTCCCACTTCGGATGCGCGACGCCGACGACGGCGGCATTGGCGACCGCACCATGTCCCATTGCAATATTCTCGATCTCGATCGAACTGATCCACTCGCCCCCCGACTTCACGACGTCCTTGGCGCGGTCGGTGATCTGCATATAGCCTTCGCCATCGATCGTGCTGACGTCGCCGGTGTCGAAGAAGCCCTCGGCGTCGAGCACCTCGCCGCCCTCGCCGCCATAATAGGCCCCCGCGATCGTCGGCCCCCTGACCATCAGTCGCCCCGGCGTCTTGCCGTCGTGCGGCAGGCGCTTTCCCGCATCGTCGACCAGCTTCATGTCGAGCCCGCAGAGCAGCCGGCCCTGCTTGAGCTTATACGCCATTTGCTCGCCGTCGCCCTTGGCCGCGACCGACGCATTGGGAACCGATACTGTGCCAAGCGGCGAGGTTTCGGTCATGCCCCAGCCCTGGATCACATCGACCCCATAATCGTCGCGGAAGGTCCGAATGATCGATTCAGGGCACGCCGAACCGCCGATCGTCACGCGCTCGAGCGTGGTAAAGCGCTTCCCGTTTTCCTGCATATATGTGAGCAACATCTGCCACACTGTTGGCACGGCCGCCGAATAGGTCACGCCCTCCTGCTCGATCAGATTATAGATCGATTCGCCGTCCATCCGCTGCCCCGGCAGCACCAGCTTCGCCCCGACCGCGGGCGCCGAATAGACGACGCCCCACGCATTGGCGTGATACATCGGCACGACGAGCAGCACCGTGTCGCGCGCCGACAACGCCAGCGCGTCGCGCTGCAGCGTCATCAGCGCATGGATGTAATTGGACCGGTGCGAATAGAGCACGCCCTTGGGATTGCCCGTCGTGCCGCTGGTGTAGCAGAGTCCGCACGCGGTATTTTCGTCGAAGTTGCCCCAGACATATTCGGCCGGCTGTCCTGCGATCCAGTCGTCGAACGCGGTCGCGGCAAAGCTTGTCCGCGGCAGCGACGCGGCATCGCAAAAGAAGATCACTTTTTCGATCGACGGCACCTGCGGCAACAGCTCCTCGACAAGGTCGGCGGTCGCGGGATCGGCGATCAGCAACCGGTCGCCGGCATGGTTCGCGATATAGGCGATCTGTTCGGGGAACAGGCGCGGATTGAGCGTGTGCAGCACCGCGCCCATTCCCGCCGCGCCATACCAGGCCGCCAGATGCCGCGCGCTGTTCCAGCCCATCGTCGCGACGCGATCGCCGGGCCTGATGCCCTCCGCGGCCAATATGTTCGACACACGCTTGGCATCGGCATGAACCGCAGCCCAGGTCGAGCGCGTCACCCGCCCCTCGGCATCGCGCGATATGATTTCGCGACCGCCGTGCCAGTTTGCCGCATGGTCGATGATCCGGTCGACCGTGAGCGGCACATTCTGCATCAACCCGTCCATGCGACCCGTCTCTCCCTGCGCCTCGTCAATATAGATAGTATGCTAAGTATTTCGCTTTTGCAATATCGGGGAGGCCGCCTTGCCTCGCTACCGCCACTCTTCTAGCGTGACCGGGCCGGCGGGGCTGCCGGCAACAGGGATTGTCACCGGCATAATGCGTACCAACCAGCTTATCATCGCGCTTTTTCAACGTTTCTGCTGGCTGGACGAGGGCCTGCAGGCGCGGCTGCACGACGGCGGCTGGCCCGACGTCAGCCGGCCGCAATCGATGGTGATGACCAATATCGTCAGCGGCATCGTGCGCCCGTCGGACATCGCCCGCAATCTCGGCGTCTCGCGGCAGGCGATTCACAGCACGATCAACCAGATGGTCGCCATCGGAATCGTCAAGCTCGACCCCGACCCCGATGATCGCCGCCACATGATCGTCTCGCTCACCGACACCGGCGCACGGATGCGCAAGGATGCGCAGGCGGCGATGGACGCGCTCGCCGATCAGCTTTCGGCGAAGCTCGGCAAGGATCGTTTCGACGCGCTGCTCGCAACGCTCGAAGCCGACTGGGGCGACAATATCGCGGCGCAACCGGAAAAGAAGCACCGGGCCTGACCGATCGATGCGTCCCCGTCCGGCGAAGCAGTTTGCCGCCGGCCGGTGACGGGGCTCAACCGCCCTTTTTCTTCGCCCGCGCCGCCTTCACGCCCTCGACGAACTGTTTCTCGTTGACCTTTACCGCCAGCCCCTTCTTTGACAGGAAAAAGGCCGCGCGGGGCATGGTGATATTGCCGTCCTTGGTCGCGAGGACAGCGCCCTGCGGCGCCATCGCCTTGACCGTGCCGAGCACCGCGGCGCCGTCGGCGCTGCGTACCTCCGCTCCCGGCTTCAATACGCCGTCGACCGCCGCTGCGTCGGCCTCGGCTTCCTTCAGCACCGCAAGGATTTTCGCCTTCGAAGCTTTCAGCGCCGGGCCCTTGCCGGTCTTCACAAAGGCATTCTTCGGGACCACGAGCCCGCTCCCGCCGATCGACACCGCAACCCGGTCGCCATCGATCTTGACGATCTGTCCGATTTCCTCGCCGCCTTCGTCATAAACCCTGGTGCCGGGGGTCAGCGAAGCGGCGGGCGCGGTCTCCTGCGCCTGCGCGGCGGGGGCGGCCGATAGCGCGGCACCGGCAAGGCATAGCCCGGCGAGCAGGCCGGAAAGTCTGGGCATGAGAAGCTCCTGTCGAACGGCAATGGCTATCGATGCCGCATCACGCCGCGTCGTACCAAATGCCATGTTGCCGGGCCGTGCAAGCGACGCGGCGAGCCGACGGAGCCTGAGATCCCGGAGCTTATCCAAGCGCCTTTGCGACGGCGACAAGCCGCGCCGCGGTCGCCTCGACCAGCGATGCGGGCAGTGCGTCCTTCAGGTTGCCCGATTCATCGAACGCAGCATGCGCGTTCGGTATCAGCACCTGTTCGGGGATGACGAGCGTCTGGATCGTCGACAGGATCTGACGCAGGTGCATCAACCCGCGCAATCCGCCGAAGGGGCTGATCGACGCCGACATCACCGCGCTGGCTTTCCCGCGATAGGCGCTGAGCGCAACGAGCGATTCCTCGCCGGTCGGCCGCGATGCCCAGTCGATCGCATTCTTGAGCAACGGCGATACCGAACCATTATATTCGGGCGAGACGAACAGCAG
>NZ_DASWTD010000410.1:0-5390 GCF_036402335.1 Sphingopyxis sp.
CCAGCGCGGCGGGGTCGGGCTCGCCCTCGACCTGCGCGAGGTAGGTTTTGGGCGCCTTGTGCTTCGGCGACGCAATGCGCGCCTGCAGCGCGCCGTCGTCGGTCAGGATCAGCAGGCCCTCACTATCGCGATCGAGCCGCCCCGCCGGATAGACGCCGGGGACGTCGATAAAATCGGACAGCGTCGCGCGCGCCTCGGGCATGCTGCGGTCGGTGAACTGGCTGAGCACGCCCCACGGCTTGTTGAACAGGATCAGCGTCATGGCATCAGGCTCCGCGCGACCGCCTTGGCGACCTTGATGCCGTCGACAGCCGCCGTCAATATGCCCCCGGCATAGCCCGCGCCCTCACCCGCGGGGAACAGCCCGGCGGTGTTCAAGCTCTGGAAATCCTCGCCGCGGGTGAAGCGCACCGGCGACGAGGTGCGCGTCTCGACCCCCGTCATCACCACGTCGGGATGATCATATCCCGCGATCTGGCGCCCGAACACCGGGATCGCCTCGCGCATCGCCTCGACCGCGAACGCGGGCAGGCACGCCGCAAGGTCGGTCGGCGTGACGCCCGGCCGATAGGAGGGGATGACGCTGCCGAGCGATGTCGACGGGCGCCCTTTCAGGAAATCGCCGACACGCTGCGCGGGCGCGCGATAGTTCGATCCGCCCGCGACGAAGGCGAGCGATTCCCAGTGCCGCTGGAAGGCGATGCCCGCGAGCGGGTCGCCGGGATAGTCGCGCGCGGGATCGATCGCGACGACGAAGCCCGAGTTGGCGTTGCGTTCGTTGCGCGAATATTGGCTCATGCCGTTGGTCGCGACGCGGCCTTCCTCGGACGTCGCTGCGACGACCGTGCCGCCGGGGCACATGCAGAAGCTGTAGACGGTGCGGCCATTCTTGCAGTGGTGCGAGATATGATATTCGGCAGCGCCCAATATGGGATTGCCCGCATCGGCGCCGAAGCGCGAGGCGTCGATCCACGATTGCGGATGCTCGATACGCACCCCGATCGAAAAGGGCTTCGCTTCGACATGCACCCCCGCCGCCTGCAGCATCGCGAAGGTGTCGCGCGCGCTGTGCCCGATCGCCATGACGACGCGGTCGGCCTCGATATACTCACCATTGGCAAGGTGCACGCCCTGCACCCGGCGCGCGCCCGCGCCGTCGGTCACGATGTCGAGCCCGTCGACCTTGTGCTGCCAGCGATATTCGCCGCCCAGCCCCTCGATCGTCTCGCGCAGGCTTTCGACCATCGTCACCAGCCGGAAGGTGCCAATATGCGGGTGCGCCTCGGTCAATATTTCGGGCGGCGCGCCCGCCTTGACGAATTCGGTGAGCACCTTGCGGTCGAGGTGCCGCGGATCCTTGATCCGGCTGTAGAGCTTGCCGTCCGAGAAAGTTCCCGCGCCGCCCTCGCCGAACTGGACGTTCGATTCGGGGTGGAGCACGCTGCGCCGCCACAGGTCCCATGTATCCTTGGTGCGCTCGCGCACAACCTTGCCGCGGTCGAGGATGATCGGGCGAAACCCCATTTGCGCAAGGATCAGCCCGACGAACAATCCGCACGGCCCCGCACCGACAACGACCGGCCGCTTGATCCCCTTCGGTGCCTGCGTGATGAATTTATATGCGGTGTTCGGGGTCTGCTGGACATTGCGGTCCTTGCGGAAGCGCGCGAGCACGGCGCCCTCGTCCTTCACATTGACGTCAACCGAATAGATCAGCTTGATGTTCGCCTTGTCGCGCGCATCGTTCGCGCGGCGCGCGACGACGTGGCGGATCAGCTCGCGCGGCGAAATGCGCAGCCGCTTGCAGATCGCGGCGGGCAGATCCTCGGGCGCGTGGTGCAGAGGCAATGTCAGTTCGGTCAGGCGAAGCATCGCCCGCCTTTAAGGCGCATCCGGTTCCGGGGAAACGCTATTCCAAAAGAAAGGGGCGGTCATCGCTGGCCGCCCCCTCTTGATCCTTACGCCGCTTCCTTCTTCCGCGACGCTTTCTTGCGCTCGTGCGGATCGAGCAGCGCCTTGCGGATGCGGATATTCTTCGGGGTCACCTCGACCATCTCGTCGTCGTCGATGTAAGCGATCGCCTGTTCGAGCGTCATGCGGCGCGGCGGGGTCAGGCGGATCGCGTCGTCCTTGCCCGTCGAACGGAAGTTCGTAAGCTGCTTCGACTTCATCGGGTTGACTTCGAGGTCGTCGGGCTTGGCATTCTCGCCGATGATCATGCCCTCATAGAGCGCCTCGCCGGGCGAAACGAAAAGGATGCCGCGCTCTTCCAAGGGGCCAAGCGCATAGGCGACGGCTTCGCCATTGCCGTTCGAAATGAGGACGCCGTTCTTGCGGCCTTCGATCGGGCCCTTGTGCGGGCCATATTTCTCGAACAGGCGGTTCATGATCCCGGTGCCGCGCGTGTCGGACAGGAATTCGCCATGATAGCCGATCAGGCCTCGCGACGGGCCGCTGAAGGTGATGCGCGTCTTGCCGCCACCCGACGGACGCATGTCGGTGAGGTCGGCTTTGCGGATCTGCATCTTCTCGACGACCGTGCCGCTATGTTCGTCGTCGACGTCGATGACGACGGTTTCATAGGGTTCGGTGCGTTTGCCGGCTTCGTCTTCGCCGAACAGCACCTTCGGACGGCTGATGCCGAGTTCGAAGCCTTCGCGGCGCATCGTTTCGATGAGCACGCCGAGCTGGAGCTCGCCGCGGCCCGCGACGTCGAAGCTGTCCTTGTCGGCGCTTTCGGTGATGCGGATCGCGACGTTGGTTTCGGCTTCGCGCAGCAGGCGGTCGCGGATCATGCGGCTCGTGACCTTGCTGCCCTCGCGGCCCGCCATCGGGCTGTCGTTGACGGCGAAGCGCATCGACAGCGTCGGCGGGTCGATCGGCTGCGCAGCGATCGGTTCGCTGACGCTCGTGTCGGCGATCGTGTTCGCGACGGTCGCGTTGGTCAGGCCCGCGATCGCGACGATGTCGCCCGCTTTCGCTTCCTCGACGGGAACACGGTCGAGCCCGCGGAACGCCAGCAGCTTCGACGCGCGGCCGGTCTCGATGACCTTGCCGTCCATGTCGAGCGCATGGATCGCCTGGTTGACCTTGACCGTGCCCGACTGGACGCGGCCGGTCAGGATACGGCCGATGAAATTGTCGCGGTCGAGCAAAGTCGCGAGGAAAGTGAAGGGCGCGTCTTCGGGCAGGCCCGGCGTGGGCACGTGCGACACGATCGTCTTGAACAGCGGCTCGAGCGTGCCTTCGCGCGCGTCGGGGCTTTCGGAGGCATAGCCGCCGCGGCCCGAGGCGTAGAGGATCGGGAAGTCGAGCTGTTCGTCATTGGCTTCGAGCGCGAGGAAAAGCTCGAACACTTCGTCGAGCACTTCGGCGGCGCGCGCGTCGCTGCGGTCGATCTTGTTGACGACGACGATCGGCTTCAGGCCGAGCGCGAGCGCCTTGCCGGTCACGAACTTGGTCTGCGGCATCGGGCCTTCGGCGGCGTCGACGAGCAGGATGACGCCGTCAACCATGCTCAGGATGCGCTCGACCTCGCCGCCGAAGTCGGCGTGGCCCGGGGTGTCGACGATGTTGATCCGCGTCTGGTCGGCGCCTTCGCCCCATTCGACGCTGGTGCACTTCGCAAGGATGGTGATCCCGCGTTCCTTTTCGAGATCGTTCGAATCCATCGCGCGCTCTTCGACGCGCTGGTTGTCGCGGAACGTGCCCGACTGGCGGAACAGCTGGTCGACGAGGGTGGTCTTGCCATGATCGACGTGCGCGATGATGGCGATATTGCGCAAAGACATGCGGAAGAAGCCTTGATGGAAGGGGGCAGCGCCCGGAGCGCCGCGAAACGCCGCGCCCCTAACAGAAGTGGTGCTGCGGCGCAACATGATTGGCGAAGATGCCGCATGGCGCACCAGCGCCGTCATTAGTTTCAATAATTATTGAAACTTTAGAAATGAAGATGTATCTGGAGGCCATGGATATGTCCCCGACCTCCGAGTCTCCAGCGCTCTCTCCATCTCCGCCGTGCCGGCTCTCCCCGCTTGCGCAGGCGTTCGTCCTGCATTTCGGCGAGATGGGGAGTCGCTGGGGAATCAACCGCACGGTCGGGCAGATTTATGCAATGCTATTCCTCGCCGACCTGCCGCGCCACGCCGAGGAAATCAGCGAGGCGCTGAGCCTGTCGCGCGGCAGCGTGTCGATGGGGCTCAAGGAACTGGCGAGCTGGAACCTCGTCCAGCTGCGCCACCTGCCCGGCGACCGGCGCGACTATTACGAGACCCCGCGCGACGTCTGGGCGATCTTCCGCACCCTCGTCGAGGAACGCAAGAAGCGCGAGATCGACCCGACGCTGACGACGCTGCGTACGCTGCTCATGGAACCCGCGACCGACGCCGCCGACCGCTTCGCACAGCAACGCATCGCCGCGATGCACGAACAGATCGAGCTGCTCACCGACTGGTACGCCGAAATGCAGCGGCTCGACAACGAGCGCCTGCTCCAGCTTCTCCGATTGGGGTCGCGTGTGGTAAAGGCGCTGGAGTTCAAGGACCGGATGCTTGGCCGTGGGAAAGGCCAGAGCCTGACGGAGGCTGATAATGGACGCAATTGACCCCCTGATCCTCGCGCGCATCCAGTTTGCGGCGAACATCAGTTTCCACATCCTGTTCCCGGTGATCACGATCGCGCTCGGCTGGGCGCTGCTCGGCTTCAAGCTCGCTTATAACCGCACGAAAGACGGCGCGTGGATGGACGCCTATCGCCTGTGGGTGAAGGTCTTTGCATTGAGCTTTGCGATGGGGGTCGTCTCGGGCATCACGATGAGTTTCCAGTTCGGTACCAACTGGCCGGGCTATATGGAAAAGGTCGGCAATGTCGCAGGGCCGCTGCTCGCCTATGAGGTGCTCACCGCCTTTTTCCTCGAGGCGGTGTTCCTCGGCATCATGCTCTTCGGCTTCAGCCGCGTCCCCAACTGGGTGCACACGATGGCGACCCTGCTGGTGGCGGGCGGCACGACGCTCTCGGCCTTCTGGATCATCGCGCTCAACAGCTGGATGCAGACCCCGGTCGGATACGAGATACGCGACGGCGTTGTCCACGCCACCGACTGGTGGGCGATCATCTTCAACCCGTCGATGCCGTACCGGCTGGCGCACATGCTGCTCGCATCGGCGCTAACCGTCGCCTTCCTGATCGCGGGGATGAGCGCGTGGCGCTGGCTGAAGGACGGCGGCGGCGAGGGTGTCCGGCGCACCTTGAAAGCCGCGGTCTATGCCGCGGCGCTGCTGATCCCGGTGCAGATTTTGGTCGGCGACCAGCACGGGCTCAACACGCAGGAGCACCAGCCCGCCAAGATCGCCGCGATGGAGGCCAATTGGGAGACGCAGGCGCACGCGCCG
>NZ_DASWTD010000411.1:0-43065 GCF_036402335.1 Sphingopyxis sp.
TTGGGCGCGGCGGCCTTCTTGGCGGGAGCCTTCTTTTCAGCGGGAGCGGTAGCCATTACGTTCTTCCTTGCTTGGATAGCTTACAGCGCTTCGGCGCCGGCAATGATTTCGATGAGTTCGGTGGTGATCGCCGCCTGACGCGTGCGGTTGTAAACGATGGTCAGCTTGTTGATCAGGTCGCCTGCGTTGCGCGTCGCATTGTCCATCGCGGTCATCGACGCGCCCTGTTCGGACGCGGCGTTTTCAAGGAGGCCCTTGAAGATCTGGATCGTGATGTTGCGCGGGAGCAGGTCGGCGAGGATCGCTTCCTCATCGGGCTCATACTCGACCGCGGCGCCGCTCGATGCCGGAACGTCGACGGGGGCGGGAACGGGAATCAGCTGCTGGCCGGTCGCTTCCTGAAGGAGCGCCGAACGGAACTTCGAATAAAAGAGATGCGCGACGTCGAAGACGCCGGCTTCGTACATCTCCATGACCTTTGCCGAAATTTCGTGCGCCTGGTCGAAGCCGATGTCGCGGATACCGGTCGTCTCATAGAGCTCGGTAATCTGGCCTGCGAACAGGCGTGCGATCACCGGGCGGCCCTTGCGGCCGATCAGGTAGAAGAGGACCTTCTTGCCCTGCGCCTGCAGCTCGAGCGCCTTGTCGCGCGCGGCCTTGACGATGTTCGAGTTGAACGCGCCCGCAAGACCGCGGTCGCTGTTGAGCACGACCAGCAGGTGCGTGTCGCTCTTGCCGGTGCCCGCGAGCAACTGCGGCGCCGAATCCGACGCGCCGACCTTCGACGCGAGGCTGGCGACGACGCCTTCGAGACGCTCGGCATAGGGGCGCGCGGCCTCGGCCGCGGCCTGCGCCTTGCGAAGCTTGGCGGCCGCGACCATTTTCTTGGCCTTGGTGATCTTCTGGGTCGATTTGACCGAGACGATGCGCCCTTTGAGTTCCTTCAACGAAGCCATTTAAGCCCCTCTTTGCGTCCCGGCCGGGCCGGGATGCGGAAAGCGATTAAGCGAAGATCTTGGCGAAGGCGTCGAGCGCCGCGACCAGACCCTTTTTGGCGTCGTCGCCAAGGTCCTTGGTGTCGCGGATCGTCTTCAGCACATCGCCATGGTCGCTGCGCAGATAGGCGAGCATCGCCTGTTCGTAGCGCGACACGTCGGTCGACGCGACATTGTCGAGATAGCCGTTGGTGCCGGCGAAGATCGACGCGGTCTGTTCTTCGAACGGCATCGGCTGGAACTGCGGCTGCTTGAGGAGCTGCGTCAGGCGCGCACCGCGGTTGAGCAGCTTCTGCGTCGACGCGTCGAGGTCCGAACCGAACTGCGCGAAGGCTTCCATTTCGCGATACTGGGCGAGCTCGAGCTTGATCGAGCCCGACACCTTCTTCATCGCCTTGGTCTGCGCGGCCGAGCCGACGCGCGACACCGACAGGCCGACGTTGATTGCGGGGCGGATACCGGCGTTGAACAGGTTGGTTTCGAGGAAGATCTGGCCGTCGGTGATCGAAATCACGTTGGTCGGGATGTACGCCGAAACGTCGCCCGCCTGCGTTTCGATGATCGGCAGCGCGGTGAGCGAGCCCGAACCATTGTCGCTGTTCATCTTTGCAGCGCGCTCAAGCAGGCGGCTGTGGAGATAGAAAACGTCGCCGGGGTAAGCTTCGCGGCCCGGCGGGCGGCGCAGCAGCAGCGACATCTGGCGATAGGCGACGGCCTGCTTCGAAAGATCGTCATACACGATCACGGCGTGCATGCCGTTGTCGCGGAAATATTCGCC
The DNA here is from genome assembly GCF_036402335.1 of Sphingopyxis sp. GTDB lineage: Bacteria > Pseudomonadota > Alphaproteobacteria > Sphingomonadales > Sphingomonadaceae > Sphingopyxis. The sequence goes on from NZ_DASWTD010000411.1 coordinate 1,774, forward strand.
CATCGTCACGCCAGCGTAAGGCGCGAGATACTGCAGCGGAGCGGGTTCCGAAGCGGTCGCAGCGACGACGATCGAATATTCCATCGCGCCATTTTCTTCGAGCTGACGCACGATCTGCGCGACGGTCGAACGCTTCTGACCGACGGCGACATAGATGCAGTACAGCTTCTTCGATTCGTCGGTGCCGGCGTTCGCCTGCTTCTGGTTGATGAAGGTGTCGATCGCGACGGCGGTCTTGCCGGTCTGACGGTCGCCGATGATCAGTTCGCGCTGGCCGCGGCCGACGGGGACGAGCGCGTCGAGCGCCTTGAGGCCGGTCTGGACGGGTTCGTGGACCGAGGTGCGCGGGATGATGCCCGGCGCCTTGACTTCGACGCGCATGCGCTTGTCGGCCTTGATCGGGCCCTTGCCGTCGATCGGATTGCCGAGGCCATCGACGACGCGGCCGAGCAGGCCCTTGCCGACGGGGACGTCGACGATCGTGCCGGTGCGCTTGACGGTGTCGCCTTCCTTGATCTCGCTGTCCGAGCCGAAGATCACGATGCCGACGTTGTCGGCTTCGAGGTTGAGCGCCATGCCCTTCACGCCGTTGGCGAATTCGACCATTTCACCGGCCTGGACGTTGTCGAGGCCGTGGACGCGGGCGATGCCGTCGCCGACAGAGAGCACCGAACCGATTTCGCTGACCGTTGCGTCGGTCCCGAAATTGGCGATCTGGTCCTTGATGACCTTGCTGATTTCAGCGGCGCGGATTTCCATTGTTTAGCCTTTCATCGCCTGTGCGAAGCTATTGAGACGGGTACGGATGCTGCCGTCGATCAGCTGGCTGCCCAGCTGGACGACGAGGCCGCCGAGGATGGCGGGATCGACGGTCGTGTCGACGGTGACGTCGCGCCCGACACGGGATTTGAGGTTCGCGGTCAGCTCCTTGAGCTGCGCGGCCGAAAGCGGATGTGCGCTGGTGACCTTCGCGGTCACTTCGCCGCGGTGGTCGGCGACGATCGCGCTGAAGGCGTCGATCATCTTCGGCAGGTCGGCGAGGCGACGGTTCTCGGCGAGCACGCCGAGGAACTTCGCGGTCAGCGAATCGAGCTTCAGCGACTTGGCGACCGCAGCGATCGCCTTGGAGGCGTCGGCACGGCCGACGACCGGGCTGGCGATCAGCGCCGAGAGGTCGGCCGAATCGGCGAGGCCCGTCTTGAGGGTCGCAAGGCTCTTTGCCACCGCGTCGATCGCGTTCGATTCGCGAGCCAGATCGAACAGCGCGACCGCATAACGGCCCGCGAGGCCCGCCGTGATGTTGCCCTGAATGCCGCCGGAATTCTCCACGCGTGAAAGTCCTTTGCTACGATCCCGTGGGGGATGGGTCGCGCGCTTTTATGGGGAGATTCGTTGAATATCCCCCACGCGAAGTCGCGGCGCGCCTAGCAACGATTTTGCTGCAATGCAAGGTGGGGGGACGATTGCTTTTGCCCCTTCGTGCGATAGGGACGGGCTGACAGAAAAATAAGGCCGCGACGGGAGGCAAAGAGCATGGGCGAGATGATCCGGATGACGATGGACGACGGCGCCGAAATCGCGGTCTATCAAGCGCAACCGGCAGGCGGGCGCCGTGGCGGGCTTGTCCTCGTCCAGGAAATCTTCGGGGTCACCGACCATATCCGCGAGCTGTGCGACGAATATGCCGCCGATGGTTACGAGGTGCTCAGCCCGGCGCTCTTCGACCGCGAGCATCCGGGGTTCGAGAGCGACTATTCGGGACCGCAGTTCCAGCGTGCGGTGCAGTTGGCCCGCGAGCTCCATCCGTTCGAGCAGAGCTTGAAGGATGCGCAGACGTGCATCGACGCGCTGAAAGGCAAAGGTCCGGTGTTCATCACCGGCTATTGCTATGGCGGCTCGGTCGCGTGGCGGATGGCGCAGACCAGCCCCGATCTCGCCGCATCCTCGGCCTATTATGGGAGCCTCGTGCCGACGATGTTCAGGGGCGAGGCACCGGCGTGCGCCACCATCGCCCATTTCGGACGCTTCGACGACGGCATCCCGATGGAGGGTGTCGAGGCGCTGGTCGCGAAGGATCACCCGACGGCGCAGGTGTTCATTTACGAGGCCGGCCACGGTTTCAACAGCGACCGGCGCAAGGATTATCATGAGCCGAGCGCCGACCTGGCGCGCGAGCGGACGCTGATGCTGTTCAGGGCGTGTGGCGGATGAGGCTGATATTCATTCACGGGCCTGCCGCGAGCGGGAAGCTGACCGTGGCGCGCGAACTCGCGACATTGACCGGTTTGCCGCTGTTCCACAATCATCTGGTCGTCGATGCGCTGCTCGCGGTGTTTCCGTTCGGCAGCCCCGCCTTTGTCGAACTGCGCGAGCGGATATGGCTCGACGTTTTTCGCGCGGCGGCTGCCGAAGGCCGCTCGCTGATCTTCACCTTTCATCCCGAGGCGAGCGTCGCGCCCGACTTTCCCGCGCGTGTCGTCGCCGTCGTCGAGGCGGCGGGCGGTCGGGTCGATTTCGTCGGGCTGACCTGCGCGCCCGAGGTCGTCGAAGCGCGGGTCGGGGCCGCATCGCGGCAGGCCAGCGGCAAATTGTCGTCGCTGGCGCTGCTGCGCGAACTCGAGGCAAAGGGCGCCTTTGCCTACCCCCCGATCCCGGCGGCGATCGAGATCGACACGGGCGCGGTCCAACCTGCCGAAGCGGCAACGCGGATCCGCGACGGCCTCGGGCTGCGCCAGGCGTGAAAATCGCGATCAACCTGCTGATCTTCGCGCTCGTCGTTGCGCTTGCCGTCACCCTGCTGCTCTATACGCAGCAGCGCCGTATCCTTTTCCCGGCGCCGTCCGGCTATCCGACGGAGGCGCCCACGGGATTCCGGCTCGTCTATACCCGGACCGACGACGGCTTGCGGCTCTCGGCCTTCTATCGTCCGGCGATGCCGGGGAAGAAGACGATCCTCTTTTTCCACGGCAACGGCGACAATATGCTCGGCGCGATCGAGGCGACGCGCGGGCCGGCGGCGGCAGGGTACGGGCTGATGCTCGCCGAATATCGCGGCTATGGCGGCAATCCCGGGTCGCCCGACGAGGCGGGGCTGTACCGTGACGGCGAGGCGGCGATTCGCTGGCTTGCCGAGGCGGGCATCGCGCCGCGCGATATCGTCATCGTCGGCAATTCGGTCGGTTCGGGGCCGGCGACGGAGATGGCGGTGCGGCACCATGTCGCGGCGCTGATACTCGTCTCGGGATTTTCCAGCCTGCCCGAGGTCGTGCGGAGCCAGGTGCCGATGACCGGATGGCTCGTTCGCGACCGGTTCGACAATATGGCGAAGCTCGCACGGGTGACGGCGCCAGTGTTCCTGCTGCACGGCGATGCCGATACGCTGGTGACGCCCGACAATCTGACGCGGTTGCGGCGCGTCCGGCCCGATGCGACCGCCGTACTGGTCGCCGGGGCGGGACATGAGCTGGCCTATACCGCGCCGGCGCAGGCGATCCTTGCGGACTGGATCGACGGATTGCGGGCGCCGTAGCTCAATCATATGGTAACCCGCGCCGGGCATGATCGGCACCGACGTCCATTCGCGGAGTGCCCGTCATGCTGTGGCCCATCATCCTGCTTTCGGCAGCGACGTTCGATCTCGATCCGGCATGGAAGCCGGCGCGCGATCCGCTGGTCGATGCGCGCGCGGGAAAGATCCAGTGCCACGATGCCGATCCCGCCGCGCGCACCTGCCGCATCATGACCTGGCTCGGCGAAGGAGAGGGCGGCCGGGTGCAGGTGCGGCAGTTGACTGCGCTCAGCGACAGCCCCGCGCTGGCAGCGGAACTGCGCATGGGTGCGACGCGCGAAGGCGCGGGGCTCTGCGGCGTGGTGAACGAGACCTATATGGCGAGCTTCCGCATCGTCAGCAGCCGCGCGCCCTACGTGCCGCTGAACGACAAGCGCTATTCGATCCTCTATCGCGACGCGCTCGTCGGGGCGCTCTGGAATCGCAAGACCTGCGCTTACGCCTATTCGCGCGCCGAGGATGATTTGCAGCTCGAGGTCGGAACCGTCGACGGCCAGTTCGCCGGCGAGATGATGAGCAATTATATCTGGATCAGCCCCGGCGCGGGCTACCGGCTCAAGGCGCGGGTGCCGGCTTGATCGCCGGCCTCGAAGCGGGCTGGCAGCGATAGACGAGCCGTTCGTTCGGGCTGGCGGGCAGCGCGCTGCGGATCGCGTCCTGCTGCGCCGCGAGCCCCGCCAGTTCGTCGGGGTTGGCGGTGCAGCTCTTGAGCGTGACCGTCGCGCGCGTCTCGCGCGCCTTCGTCATCGTTTCGGCATCGAGCAGATAGCGGTCGACGCGATAGTCGCGCCCGGTCGCATCGATCGATGCGACGGTGACCGTGGCTTCCTCGTTGGGGACGAGGATCCGCTGCCAGCGGTCGTCGGCGCCCTGCGTATACTGGGTACGGCCGTTGACGCAGCCCCCCTTGCCGATGGTGATCGGCACATCGGTCGTCGCCGACACGGTGATGCGGCTGCGGTCGGGACGGATGGTGCAGAGGAAATTGCCCTGCGCGAGTTTCGGCTCAGTCGTCGCGGCCGTGGCGGCCACTTCTTCGGCGATTTCGGCGTGCGCATCGGGGCGCGTCGCGAACAGCACCGCCGCGCCGAGCATCAGCACCGCGCCGGCGCCGCCCGCGATCTTCGCATTGCGGATATTCTTCTGGTTGTAGAAGAGCAGCCCCGCGCCCGCGGCGAGCGCGCCGATCACGAAGAGGACGCCGGCGAGCGCGATGCGATTCTCGCGCGAGGCGAGCGCGTCTTCCTCGGCGCGCGCCTGCTTGAGTTCGCGGTCGAGCCGGGCGGCGGCGTCCTTTGCGGCATTGGCTTCGGCGCTGGCGCGCGATTCGGCATCCATCGCGGCGCGGTCGCGCGCGTCGGCTTCGGCGAGCGACAGGCACGGCGTGCCGATGCTCGCATAATCCTGTCCCGCGTCGGTCAGGAAGCGCGTGAGTTCGCGCCCCGCGATCGCGAAGGCAAAGGGCGAATCGCCGTCGTCGGCGCGCGTGATCGCGGTGTTGATGCCGGTGATGCGGCCGCACGCGTCGACCAGCGGGCCGCCCGAATTACCGCGCGAAATCTTCGCGGTGTGGATCAGCATCGCGACGCCGTCGACCGCCTGCGTGTTCGACAGATTGCCTTCGCTGCGCGTCGGGGTGCGCGGGGTGATATAATCGTTGGCGCTGCGCGCGGTCGCGAGGTCGACATTGCCCGGATAGCCCAATGCCACGACATCGGCGCCCGAATCGAGCGGGCCGGTGTAGATCGCGGCGGCGGGCAGGCGGCCCTCGGTAATCTCGACCAGCGCGAGGTCGCGTGCGGTGTCGATCGCGATCAGCTTGCCCGCATAGCTTTTCTGTCCTTCCGACGGGACGACGCCGAGCGCGACATTGCCCGGATATTTGGCCGCCGATTCGACGACATGCGCGTTCGTGACGATTCGTGTGGGCGAGATCGCGATGCCGCTGCCATGGCCGAAGCCGACAACCTCGCCATCGACCATGGCGACGGTGACGACGCGCACGACGCTGCGCGACGCGGCGCTGATGTCGTCGGCGGCGCGGGCCGGGACAGCGAGGGTAAAGAGAGCGAGCAGCAGCGCGAGAAGGCGAGTCATGGCGCGGACCCTAGTCGCTCGCGGCACGAAGGCAAGCGGCGCTAGATGTAAGGGCCCCACATGATTATCCACGCGCCCGCGCTGCCGGCGAGGATGACGAGGCCGCTGAAGCCCAGCAGGATCGCGACGCCCTTTTTCGCCGCCGGCGTGCCGTGCGCCCCGGCGCGCAGATAAAGCTCGGCGAGTGCGAGCGGGATCAGCGAGCTGGCGAAGGCGAGGAAGAGATCGAAGGGCCCGTCCAGCGCCTTGCCGATCCCCGCGCCGCCGGTCGCCATGCCCCACGCCATATAGGCGACGCGCATGAACCAGACCGCCGATGCGACCGCGAACAGGCGCAGCGCCCAGCGGCGATGCTCGATGAATCGGCGCGCGCGGGCAGCGCGGTAGGCAAGCGCGGCGAAGGCGAGGATGAGCAAGGCGTCGAGCGTGATGCCGATCGCGCCTGCGAGTACGAGCCAGGTCTGGCGTACCCAGGTAAGCCACAGCCCGCCGAGCGCGAGCATCAGCGCGCTGACGAGGTAAAGCCGCCCGTTCCAGCGGTGCACCGCGGGCCAGCGGGTGCGGATCGCGGGGACGAGCTGGACGAGCCCGCCGAAGGTGATGACCGCTGCCATCAGCACATGCACCGCAAAGAAGAGGTTGCCCGCGGTGTCGCCCGCGACGAAGCCCTTGATCAGCGGCTTGTCGTTCCAGCCTGCAAAATCGCCCGAAAGCGACGGGGGGTAATAGAAGAGCAGGATGAAGACGGTGAAGAGCAGCTGTCCCGCGGCGATCGCCAGATAGCAGAAGGTCGCGCCGCGCCCGAGCCAGTCGATACGGCTGGCGGGCCGTGCCGATACGATCGATGCGTCGATACTCGCCATCACGACCTCCCCGTTTCCGGCAGCGAATGTGCGCGCTCCGCCAAGGTGAGTCAATGATATAATACAGTAATACAGTTGGGCGAATGTTTGAACGCAAGCATCGGGACGCGGCGCGATGCGGAGCATGGCATTGAAGGCTGGCAGCCGCGAAAGGATGTTTGTTTCGATGACCTATTCGATCGAGGGGCTCAGCCCCGAAAAATTCGCCCCGCTCTTCGCGCTCGATGATGCCGGGCTCGCCGCGATCAACGCGCGCCGCCTCACCGCGACCGCCGACCGCGGCTTTCCGTGCCGTGTCAGCCTGGAGGACGCGAAGGCGGGCGAGGAACTGATCCTGCTTCATCACACGAGCCACGATGTCGCGACGCCGTATCGCAGCGCCTATGCGATCTATATCCGGCCGCATGTCACCGCCGCGCGTTATCGCGACGAGGTGCCGCCGGTGTTCGCGGGCCGCTCGCTTGCGCTGCGCGCCTTCGACGCGGACGGCATGCTGCGGACCGCGCGGCTGGCGGGACCGGGCGAGGCCGATGGCGCGATCCGCGACCTGTTCGCTGACGACGCCATATCCTATATCGATGCCCACAACGCCGCGCACGGTTGTTTCGCCGCGCGGATCGAGAGGAATTGACCATGAACTTCAAGGCCATGACCGACGACGAGCGTTGGGACGCGGTGCAGGCGCGCGACAAGGCGCAGGACGGCCGCTTCGTCACCGGGGTGCTTACCACCGGCATCTATTGCCGGCCAAGCTGCGCCGCGCGCCATCCCCTGCGCCAGAATGTCCGCTTCTTTCCCGACGGCGACGCGGCGCGCGCGACCGGGCTCCGGCCGTGCAAGCGCTGCCTGCCCGACGATGTTGCGCGCGACGAAAATGCCGTGATCAAGGCGATTGCGGCGATCAAGGGCAGCGAGGAGCCGCTCGCGCTCGCCGATCTGGCGCGCCGCACCGGTTATTCGCCGACGCATTTCCAGCGCGTCTTCACGCGCCACACCGGCCTGTCGCCCGCGGCCTATGCTCGCGCGCTACGCGACGAACGCGCACGACAGGCACTCAGCGAGGGCAGCCGGGTGACCGACGCGATTTACGACGCGGGCTTTTCGGGGCCGTCGCGCTTTTACGGGAATATGGAAGGGCGCATGGGAATGACCGCGTCGGCGTGGGTGAACGGCGGGAAGGGCGCGACGATCCACTGGGCGGTCGTGCCGACCAGCCTCGGCGAGATGCTGGTCGCGGCGACCGGGAAGGGCGTGTGCCGCCTGTCGTTCGCCGAAGGACGCGAGGCGCTGGAAGAGCGTTTCCCGGCCGCCGATCTGGTCGAGGGGGGCGAGGAGTTTTCGGCATTGCTGAAACAGGTGATCGCCGCGGTCGAGGCACCCGTGAACGGCTTCGACCATATTCCGATCGACGTGAAGGGTACCGCCTTTCAGGAAGCCGTGTGGCGCGAACTCAGGAAGATACCCGCGGGCGAGACGCGCAGCTATTCGGACATCGCCGCCGCGGTCGGGAAGCCGAACGCGGTGCGCGCGGCGGGCAGCGCCAATGGCGCGAACAATGTCGCGGTGCTGATCCCGTGCCACCGCGTGGTGCGCAGCGACGGGACGCTCGGCGGCTACGCCTATGGTCTGCCGATCAAGGAAGAATTGCTGAAGAGGGAGAGTTTTTGATGTCCGACAAAATTGCCGAATTCCGGGCGCTGCATGTCCCCGGCGACCCGCTGATCCTGATCAACATCTGGGATGCGGGAAGCGCGAGGGCGGTTTCGGCCACCGGTGCAAAGGCGATCGCGACGGGGAGCTTCGGCGTCGCCGGCGCGCAGGGCCGCGCCGATGGCGAGGATTTCCCGATCGAGGATGTCTTCGAAAATCTCGCGCGCATCCTGTCGGTCACCGACCTGCCCGTGACGATCGACATGGAAGCGGGCTATGGCGCCGATCCGGCGGCGGTCGGCGTGTCGGTCGCCCGGGCGAGGGATGCCGGCGCGGCGGGGATCAATATGGAGGACCGCCTGCCGGGCGCGACCGGACTGCTGCCGATTGCCGAAGCCGTCGCGCGCTACCGCGCCGCAACCGACACCGGCATTTTCGTCAATGCGCGCTGCGACACGTTTCGCGGGGCCGATGCGGCGAAGGATGGGGACAGCCTCGTCGCCGCGACGCTCGAACGCGCGCGCGCCTATGCCGATGCCGGCGCGGGATCGCTGTTCGTGCCCTTCCTGCTCGATCCGAAATGCATCGGCGCGATCTGCGAGGCGTCACCGCTGCCGGTCAATATCCTGCGCGGCAAGGGCGGCCCGACGCACAGGGAACTCGCGAACCTTGGTGTTGCGCGGATCAGCCACGGGCACCAGCCATGGGCCGCGGCGATGGCATGGCTGGCGGGGCAGGCCGGACAGGTGCTGGCGGGTGGCGAACCCGATTACTGATCTGCTTCAGTCTTTTGGCGGGTCGGCGGCGCTTTCGTCGCCCGCCTTGCCTTTGGTCCCTGCGCGCATGGTTTCGAGCTGCTTCATCAGTTCGTCGCCCCTGCCGCCGTCGTGCGGATCGAAAGCGACGATTTTCGCAAGGGCGATCGCCCGGTCGAAATGCCCGTCGGCCGCAAGCGCGAAGGCGTAGCTCACACGCGTTTCGATGTTTTCAGGGGCAAGTTGAAACGCGCGAGCGAGGCCGTCGACCGCGATTGACGGCGGTCGGACGCCTTGCTCCATAAATGTCCTGAAATAACCATAGAGCGGGACCGGATCGTCAGGATTGGTCCGGTTGGCGAGAATGATCGGCTTGCGCACCGCATCCCAGTCGGCGTCGACGGCGTCCTTCTTTTCTTCGGCTGCGGCGGCCAGCATCTCGCCCAAAAGCACGTTGGCGCGGACATGCTCGGGATCGATCGCCAGCGCCTTGTCGACTGCCGCGCGTGCGGCCGCCTTGTCGCGCTTTTCGTCGCTTAACCCCCATTCGGCCATGGCGAGTTCGAACCAGACGGCGGCGTCGCCGGGATGTCGTCCGGCCAGCTTCCGCAGCCCATCACGCGTCCTGATGAGCCGCTCGTCGTCGTCATCGGCGCTAAGCCGCTCAAGGCGCAGCGGCACAATCGCATCCTGCGCGGGGTCCATCGCGGTGACGGTGATCGGACCGGCGATCGCGATTGGATCATTTGTCATGCGATGGGCCAGCCGCGATTTCATATAACGGTCGAGGTCCTGATCGAGCTTTGCCAGATCGCCGAAGCTGTCGTTCGCTGCTTTTGCCGGATCGACGCCGCGGTCGATCGCGTCGATATAGGATCCGAGCTGTTCGATGCGCGTACGGTCACTGAAGAGCATGTGCGTCAACAGCCACGCGCGGCCATAATAGACGTCCACCTGCCCCGAGTTGCGCATCTCGAGCGGACGTTTGAAGAGCAGCGTCTCTGCCGGAATTTTTGGCATGGTGAGCAGGCCGACGGCGCGCCCAAAGGCGGGTTTGCCGATTTCCGCTTTACCCTCCCTGGTGAAGTCGACTGTCGAATAAAATTCGGCGAAACCCTCGATGAACCATGCCGGAAACGCGCCGGGCAGGAATCGCCTCATGAAATGATGGGTATATTCATGGAACAGGGTCTGCTGTGATTGCGGAGTTCCCCTAAACACAAAATCTTCGCGGTTCGACACCGCAAAGCTGCCTTCGGGGCTGGGCGAGTAAAAGCCCGCGATCGAGGATCCGCGGCTGCCCGACGCGAGGCGGCCGGCATCGCTGGCACTTTCGACAAGATATATGGTCAGCGGATTGGGGTCCTTGCCGCCCTCGATCTTGAACCGGTTGCGAAGCGTGGCGTCGAAGCGTTCGAGCTTTTCGGCGAAGTCGCGCAGGTCCCTTTCTGCGCCTTCGCTATAGATGATGAAATTGTTGGTGTCGGCGCGCAGCCATTTGGCGTCCGCCGGACTTGCTATCGCTACCGCGACGATTCCGGCCATCAGGCCCAAACCCGCTTTGTTCATTTTGCGCCCCCGCCCAGTATTTGAGCCGATGCTGCCAGCCAGCTACGGCACTGTAAAGTTCTCTTTCAATTAGACAAAGCTATAGGGGTCGATATCGATCGCCAGCCGCGCCTTCGACGGCCATTCGATGCTGTTCACCCATTCGCGGATCGTCCCCTGCAGGTCGAAGCTGCGCGGCGCGTGGAGTAGCAGGCGAAAGCGGTGCCGCCCACGGAGCATCGCGAGCGGGGCAGGGGCGGGGCCGTACACCGCGAGGCCTTCGGCGACCGGCGCCTTCTGCCCCAGCCGCTGCGCCACCCCGCGCGCGACCTCGATGTCTTCGGAGGAAATGACGAGCGCGGCGAAGCGGCCATAGGGCGGCGCGCCCGCGAATTTCCGCGCCGCAGCCTCGGCCGAATAGAAACCGTCGCGGTCGTTGGCGACGAGGGCGGCCATCACCGGCGCCTCGGGCACGCGCGTCTGGATCAGCACCTCGCCCGGCTTGACCCCGCGGCCGGCGCGTCCCGCGACCTGCGCGATCTGCTGGAAGGTACGCTCGGAGGCGCGAAGGTCGCCGCCGTCGAGCCCGAGATCGGCATCGACGACGCCGACGAGCGTGAGGTTGGGGAAATGATAGCCCTTGGTGACGAGCTGCGTCCCGATGATGATATCGACCAGCCCGCCCTCGACATTGTCGACGAACTCGGCCGCTTTCGCGGGCGACCAGAGCGTGTCCGACGTGACGATGGCGACGCGTGCCTCGGGGAAACGCAGCGCGACCTCGTCGGCGACGCGCTCGACCCCGGGGCCGCACGCGACGAGACTGTCCTCATCCTCGCATTCGGGGCAGAGGCGCGGCGGCGGCATGACATGGCCGCAATGGTGGCACGCAAGGCGGTGGACGAGGCGGTGCTCGACCATCCACGCGGTGCAGTTCGGGCACTGGATGCGGTGGCCGCAGGTGCGGCAGAGCGTCAGCGGCGCGAAACCGCGGCGGTTGAGGAAGAGCAGGCTCTGCTCGCCCTTCTGGAGCCGGTCGGCGAGTGCGTCGACGAGCGGCGGCGCGAGCCAGCGGCCGCGGTCGGGCGGGTCCTGCCGCATGTCGATCGCCGCCAAGTCGGGCAGGGTCGCGCCGCCGAAGCGCGCGGGGAGGACGATGTGGCGATACCGCCCAGCCTCGACCATCGCGAGGCTTTCGAGCGCGGGGGTCGCGCTCGCGAGCACCACCGGCAGCCCCTCGAAATGTCCGCGCATCACCGCGACGTCGCGCGCATGGTAATGGACGCCATCCTCCTGCTTGAAACTCGTCTCGTGCGCCTCGTCGACGACGATGACGCCCAGATTCGCGTAAGGAAGGAACAGCGCCGAACGTGCCCCGACGACGATCTTCGCCTCGCCGCTCGCGATGGCGTGCCAGGCGCGGCGGCGCTCGGTCGAGCGCAACCCCGAGTGCCAAGCGACGGGCTCGCACCCGAAGCGTGCGGCGAAGCGTGTCAGCATCGGCTCAGTAAGCGCGATTTCGGGGAGCAGGACGAGCGCCTGCTTGCCCGCGTCGATCGCGGCGGCGATCGCCTCCATATAGACTTCGGTCTTGCCCGATCCGGTGACCCCGTCGAGCAGCAGCGTGTCGAATTTGGCGGCCGCCACCGCATCCTTGAGCTGCGCCGCGGCGGCGGTTTGTTCGACAGACAGGTCGGGCGGCGCAAAGCCGCTGTCGGGTTCGGGATAGGGCTGGTCGGCCGAGACGGTGACGGCTTCGAGCGCGCCGGTGCTCACGAGGCCGCGGATCACCGCGTCGCTGACCTCGGCGAGCGCCGCGAGTTCGCGCACCATGCCTTGCCTTGTCCCGATCTTTTCGAGCGCCACCGTCCGCTGCGCCGTCATCCGCGCGGGCAATTCGCCGGTAGCGCGATATTCGACGATCGGGCGGCGTGCGTCGGCAAAGGCGACCCCGGGCAAGACCATGCGCAGCACCGCGCCGGGCGGGGCAAGATAATAGTCGCTCGTCCATTCGACGAGGCGGCGCAGCGGCGCGCCGATCGGCGGCACGGGGACGACCTCGTAGAGGTTGCGCAGGCGATTGTCGCCGACCGCCTCGGGCGCGCCGAAGCTTTCATCCTCCCACACCACGCCGCCGAGCCGCCGCGGGCCGAGCGGGGCGACGACGACGCTGCCCAGCGGCGCCTCGGACTCGCGCGGAACGCGATAGTCGAGCGGGCCGAGGGCGGCGGTCAGGAGGAGGACGCGGGCGCGGGTCATGGATCGGGCAGGATATAGGGCGGCGGGTAAAATAGGAAAGCGCGAGGTGGGCAGTGGCTGCTGACCGGTTGCGAGCGGACACCAACGCCTATCTGAACGGAAATGCAAAGGGCAGCTCGCCATCCCCGAGCCGACGGCGTCAATTCCTAGAGCATATATTTCATCTTGATCGACTGGCGCATATCGCCCGTGACGGCAAAGCTGGCCGATTTGAAACTCGGCGGTCCGACGGTGATCGCCGGATTGCGCGAAAAGCCGAAGCCTTCGCGTGGCAGGAAGATCGCAACATCCATCTTGTTGTTGCTGTTCTCGTCATGGACGACCGCGATCGCATAGGTGCCCGTCGAGGGGGCGTGGACCGCGAAATCGCCGGCGTCGGCTGCCTTCACCGCCATCCGCACCGACGCCTTGTCCTTGCTGCAGTCGGGAAACGCTTTGGGATTGGTTGTCAGGCAGACGAGGATCTGTCCCTTCGCGCTGCGCAGCCCGGTGATACTGACCTCAACGGTCGGGGCGGGTGTCGGCGGCGGCGCTGCGGCGGCGGTGAGCAGCGGCAAAATCGCCCAGCCCGATATCCGTACCGCACGCCTTGTCCCAGAAGCGGAAATAAAGCCCATAATTCCCCCGGTAAACGGCGTGATGCTGTTCATGATGCGTCGCGGTTATCAGCCATCGCCCTGCGGGTCCATGGACCAGCGCGCGCGGGAACATCTCCCACCCCATATGATTGCCGACACCCATGAGCGTCATGATCGCCAGGACCGTCCCCAGAACCGTGACATGGATCGGAATGAGGAAGACCAGCGCCGGGATGACGACAGCGCCGGTGATGGCTTCGAGCGGGTGAAAGCTCATCGCCGCCCACGCGGTCGGCGGGCGGCTGGCGTGGTGGACACTGTGCGCGAGGCGGAACAGCGCCGGCCGGTGCATCCAGCGGTGCGTCCAATAGAACCATGTGTCGTGGATTAGCAGGTAAGCGAACAGGCTGACGGGCAGGTACCAGAACGGAAAGGCGCGGATGTCGCTGTAGATGCGCGTCCAGCCATACGACTGCCACCCCCACGCGACGATTCCGGCAGGAATACCATAGATGGCGGCGCTTGCGAGGCTCCAGCCGACCTCGCGGCGCATCTGCGGTTCGAGCCCACGATAGAGGCCGGGATGCCGGATTCGCGTCGCGAAAGCGAAAGCACCGCTGGTGATCAGGTAACGCACGCCGACGATCGCGGTCATCGCGAGCGCCGAGCCCAGCAGGGCGAGCGCGGGGGTCACCCGGGTTTGCGGACGCCGAGCAGGGCGGCGACGCGCAGCCACAGCGCGGCATAGGCCTGCCCCGCCTTGCTGCGCCGGGCATAGGCCGCGAGTGGCCGGCGCCGGGCTGCCATCTGTTCGACGATGCTCGCCATCGGCAGCACCGGCCAGGCGGTCTCGGCGGCGAGCGCGTCGCGGTGGAGCGCGCGCCGCGCGTCGACCATCGCATAGACGGGCATCAACGGCGTGCTGTTCTTCTTCGCGGGGCGGAGATGCGCGATCACCTCGTCGAGCGCGCGGCGCGACAGCGGCGAGGGGATCACCGGCACAACGATCAGGTCGGCGGCGCGCATCATCTGCTCGCTCGTTTCGGTGAGCCCGGGCGGGCAATCGAGGATGATGCGGTCGTAATCGGCGCCGATGTCGGCAAGCAGCCTGGCGAGCCGCTTTTTCTTGCCGGCGTCGAGGAAAAGCGCGTCGAGCCCGCGCAGCGAGGTGTCGGCAGGCAGCAGGTCGAGGCCCTCGATCGCGGTCGGGGTCACCAGTTTCGCGGGGGCTACGTCGCGATCGAACACCTGTTCGGCGGTGCGCTTGCCGGGGCCGTCGTGGCCGAGGATGAAGCTCGCCGCGGCCTGGCCGTCGAGGTCCCACAGTAAGGTCCGTCCGCCCGCCTGCAGCGCTGCTTCGGCGGCGAGGTTGACCGCGAGGCTGGTCTTTCCGACCCCGCCCTTCAGGCTGTAGACGGCGATGACGTGCGCCTGCTTGCTCATATCCACTGGACTCCGTCGTTTCGCGCGGCGAGTCAAGCGCACAGCACGCCGAACGGCTTTGCGCTTCGCCGCACCGACCGCTAGAGCAAAAATATGACCGCTGATCTTCCCCGCTGCGATATCGCCATCGTCGGCGGAGGGTTGGCGGGCGGGCTAGCGGCGCTGGCGCTCGCGGCGCGGCGGCCCGATCTCGACGTCCGGCTGGTCGAACCCGAGCCCGTCGGCGGCAACCATATCTGGTCCTTCTTCGACAGCGATATCGCCAGAAAGGACCGCTGGCTCGTCGGGCCGCTCGTCCGTCATCACTGGCAGGGCTACGACGTTCGCTTTCCGTCGCACGAGCGCCGGATACGCATGGGTTACAAGAGTATCACCAGCGAAGCGCTGGCGGAGGCGGTCGCGGCCGCGCTGCCCGGAGGGCACATCATTGCCGACAGGGCCAAGCATGTCGCGCCCGACCATCTGCTGCTGTCGCGCGGAGGGCGATTGTCGGCGAAGCATGTCATCGATGCGCGCGGGGCGGGGAAATTCCCGACACTCGACTGCGGCTGGCAGAAATTTGTCGGGCAGGCACTGACGGTGGCGGATGGGCATGGCGTCGAGCATCCCGTCGTAATGGATGCGACCGTCGAGCAGATCGACGGCTATCGCTTCGTCTATCTGCTGCCCTTCGACGCCGAGACCATTTTCGTCGAGGATACCTGTTATAGCGACGATGCCGACCTCGACGTGGCGGCGGCGCGCGACCGGATTGCGACCTATGCGGCGGGGCGGGGCTGGACGGTCACTGCGACGACGCGCGAGGAAAGCGGCGTGCTGCCCGTCGTGGTCGCTGGCGATTTCGAGCGGCTGTGGCCCGCGTCGGACCGCACCGGGCGGATCGGCGTGCGCGCGGGTGCGTTTCACGCGACCACCGGCTATTCGCTTCCCGACGCGGTGCGGACCGCCGCTGCATTGCCCGCACTGGTCGATCATGGCGACTTCCCGGCGATCCTGCGCGATCGTGCCGCGGCTTCGTGGCGGCGGCAGCGCTTTTATCGCATGCTTGGCGCGATGCTGTTCCGCTCCGCCGACCCGGACGAACGCTATCGCATTTTCGAGCGCTTCTACCGCCTGTCGCCGCGGCTGATCGCGCGCTTTTACGCCGGGCGTTCGGCAGGCGGCGACAAGCTGCGCCTGCTCGTCGGCAGGCCGCCGGTTCCGGTCGGCCGCGCGATATCGGCGCTGGCGAAGCTCGATTGGCGATGAGCCGCCGCGCGATTGTCGTCGGCGCGGGGTTCGGCGGGCTGGCGCTTGCGATCCGGCTGCAGTCGGCTGGCGTGGCAACGACAATCGTCGAGGCTCGCGACAAGCCGGGCGGGCGCGCCTATCATTGGCGGAAGGGCGGCTTCACCTTCGATGCGGGACCGACCGTCATCACCGATCCACCATGCCTTGCGGAGCTCTGGGCGCTCAGCGGGCAGGATATCGCCGGGGATGTCGACCTCGTCCCGGTCATGCCCTTCTATCGCCTCAACTGGCCCGACGGCACGAACTTCGACTCTTCGAACGACGAGGCGGCGCTCCGCGCCGAAATCGCCAAGCTCCACCCCGCCGATGTCGCGGGTTACGAGCGCTTCCTCGAATATTCGAAGGGGGTTTACGAGCAGGGCTATGTCAAGCTCGGCGCGGTCGCCTTCCTCGATTTCGCGTCGATGGTCCGGGCGGCGCCCGCGCTGATGAAATATCGGGCATGGCGCAGCGTCTATGGAGTCGTGTCATCCTATGTACAGGACGAGCGGCTGCGGCAGGCGCTGTCGTTCCACACCTTGCTTGTCGGCGGCAATCCGATGACGACGAGTGCGATCTATGCGCTGATCCATACCATCGAGAAGGATGGCGGCGTCTGGTTCGCGCGTGGCGGTACCAATGCGCTGGTGAACGGCATGGTTCGCCTGTTCGAGCGGCTGGGCGGAGAGGTCAGGCTCGGCGACCCGGTATCGCGGATCGAAACGGCAGGCGACCGCGCGACCGGCGTCACGACGGCGAGCGGTTGGCACCGCGCCGCCGATATGGTCGCGTGCAATGCCGACCTGATGCATAGCTACAGGGATTTGCTCGATCACCGGCGCGGCGCGAAGGTGGCACGCAGCCTGTCGCGCAAGCGCTGGTCGCCCTCGCTGTTCATCGTCCATTTCGGGGTGAAGGGCAGCTATCCCGATATCGCGCACCACAGCATCCTCTTCGGACCGCGCTACAAGGGGCTGCTCGACGACATTTATGGCGGCGTCGTTCCCGAGGATTTCTCGCTCTACCTCCATCATCCGAGCATCACCGATCCGGGCATGGCGCCACCGGGTCACTCGACCTTCTACGCGCTCGCGCCGGTCGCGCATCTCGGCAAGGCGAAGGCCGACTGGGAGGGCGATTTCGGCCGGCAATTCGCCGACGCGATCCTCGAAGAGGTCGAGCGCCGAGTCGCGCCTGGCCTCCGCGCCAATCTCGTCACGCGTTTCCACTACACCCCCGCCGATTTCGGCCGCGACCTGTCAGCATATCTCGGCAGCGCATTCAGCCTCGAGCCGGTGCTCTGGCAGAGCGCATGGTTCAGGGCGCACAACCGCGACGATGCAATTTCCAACCTTTACTTCGTCGGCGCGGGGACGCATCCGGGCGCGGGTATCCCGGGGGTCGTTGGCAGTGCCAAGGCGACCGCCAGTCTGATGTTGGAAAAATGATGAAACGCCTTGCCGTCTATTGCGGGTCCGCGACCCCCGAAGATCCGATCTATATCGAAACCGCGCGCCATGTCGGCCGCACCCTCGCCGAGCGCGGCATCGGCGTCGTCTACGGCGGCGGCCGGCTGGGGCTGATGGGCGCGGTCGCCGACAGCGCGCTTGAGGCCGGCGGTGAGGTGATCGGGATCATCCCCGACGCGCTCGTGGGGGCCGAGGTCGCGCACCGCGGCTGCACCGAGTTGCACGTCGTGTCGGGCATGCACGAGCGCAAGAAGATGTTCACCGATCTGTCGGACGGGTTCCTGACCATCCCCGGCGGGGTCGGGACGATGGACGAATTGTGGGAAGCGATCAGCTGGGCACAGCTTGGCTATCATGCGAAGCCGGTCGGCCTGCTCAACGCCGCGGGCTTCTACAACGAACTGATCGCCTTCAACCGCAAAATGGTCGACGTCGGCTTTATCCGACCCGCGCACGCCGGGATCATGATCGTCGACGCCGGGCTCGACGAATTGCTCGACAAGATGGTGTCCTATGTTCCGCACAAGACGATCTTTGCGATGAAGGCCGAAAATCTCTGATGATCGAGGCGGGGGCCTATGACGCACACGCCCTCCACGGTTTCGCGCATGACAGCATCGCGCGCGGATCGAAAAGCTTTGCGCTGGCCAGCCAGCTCTTCGATCGCCGGACACGCGAACGCGTGTGGCTACTCTACGCCTGGTGCCGTGCCGCCGACGATCTGACCGACGGGCAGGAGCATGGCGGCGCAATGAAGCAGGACCATGATCCGGTCGCTGCCGTCGCGCATATCCGCGCGCAGACGGACAAGGCTTTCGCCGGCGACCCAACGGGCGAGATGGCATTCGATGCGCTTGGTTTCCTGCTCACCGAGGTCGCGATCCCGCGCCGGGTCATCGATGACATCATTGCGGGCTTCGAACTCGATGCCAAGGACTGGCGTCCGCGCAGCGAGGCCGACCTGCTGCGCTACGCCTATCATGTCGCGGGCGCGGTCGGGGTCGCAATGGCGCTGGTGATGGGGATCGATCCAGCCGACGAAACCACGCTCGATCGCGCTTCCGACCTCGGCATTGCCTTCCAGCTTGCCAATATCGCCCGCGACGTCGCGGAGGATGCCGCTGCCGACCGCTGTTATTTGCCGGTCGAGTGGATGGTCGAACTCGATATCCCGCCGGGGCAGCATATGCACCCTGCCTTTCGCGGGCGCCTGTCGGTGATGGCCCGATGGCTGTCCGAAATGGCCGAGGAATATGAAGCCTCGGCGCGCTGGGGCGCGCGCAAGCTTGGTCCGCGCAGCCGCTGGGCGGTGCTCGCCGCCGCCGGCATCTATGGCGATATCGCGCGGGAGGTGCGCGCGCGCGGTGACCATGCGTGGGACCACCGCGCGTCGAGCTCGCTCGGTGCAAAGCTCGGCTGGGTGGCGCGCGCGGGCTGGTCGGTGCTGCGCCGCCCGCCGCAGCGGCGGATCAGTCGCGACGGCCTCTGGACGCGCCCGCGCCACGGGGCTGACGCGTGAGCCATCTCGAATGGATCGCAGCGGCGTTCGTGCTGACCAATGTCGCGTTCGTCGCGCTGCGCAGCGTGTGGAACTATCCCTTCGCGCTCGTTGCGGTGACGCTTTATGCGTTCGTTTTCTTCGAGGCGAAACTCTACAGCGACATGCTGCTTCAGGGCTTCTTCTTTGCGCTCAACCTTTATGGCTGGGCGGCCTGGATGCGCGCGCGCGATGACAGCGGCGTACCGGTTCGCTGGATGACCGAACGCGCGCGCCGGGGCTGGGCGCTGACGACGGTCGCCGCCTGGGTTGGCTGGAGCTTCGCGATGGATCGCTACACCGATGCGATCGCGCCATGGGTCGACGGCGCCATCGCCATGCTCAGTGTTACCGCGCAGTGGTTGCTCGCGCGCCGCCGCGTCGAAAGCTGGTTCCTCTGGATCCTCGTCGACCTGATCGCCGTGCCGCTCTTCGCCTGGCGCGGTCTTTACGCGACAAGCGCGGTCTATGTCATATTGCTCGGGCTTTCGATCGACGGATTTATCCAGTGGCGCCGCGCCGCTGCGACAGGGGGAGCGGTGGCATGACGCGGCATATCTGCCTTCACGGTGCCGAGAGCACCGGCAAGTCGACGCTTGCGCCGCGCCTGGCGCTCCAGCTTGGCGGGCTCGTCGTGCCCGAATATGGCCGCACATACGCCGAGGCGAACGGCATCAATCTCGACGAGGTCGACCTGCTCGCGATTTTCGGCGGCCATGTCGCCGCGACCCGCGAGGCGCTTGCGCAGCGGCCCGAATGGCTTGTCTCGGACACCGATCCGCTGATGACGCAGGCGTGGGCGATCATGCTTCTTGGTCGCCGCCTGCCCGAAATCGACCTGTGGGACGAGGTCGCCGACCTCTATCTTGTCCCCGCGATGGACCTGCCGTGGGAGGAGGATGGCACGCGGCTGTTCGGCAGCGAACTCGCGCGGAAGCGGTTCATGGAGGTCGCGATCGGCGAACTCGACCGGCGCAAACTCGAATGGGCATGGGTCGAGGGCGAAGGCGATGCGCGGTTGGCGAGTGCATTGGCGGCGATCGCGGCGGCGGGCCTGTCCTGATCGAAATTTGCCTATGCGTTTTGGAGGGTGGGGAGCGGCCGCTGCCCTCTTTGGACATCCCCGGCTGGGTCCGGGATCGGGTTGGCGCAAGGGCCGTGCGATATTTCAAAGTTCAGGAAAGTTCAGCCTTATGTGCGCCCCGATTTGGAAGTCGCGGGGCGTTGGATGCGCGCGGCACGTCGCATCATGGTCGTACCCGCTAGCCGGGTAGCGACCGCTTTTTGTTTACCGAATGAAAGAGCCGGATGAAGGCTGGCACAGCCAAATAATGTAGGAAAGACCTATTTTGGGGCGATGTCTGTTTTGGAGTGGGGAGTTGCCGCCATCCCCCTCCCTTTTAGGGAGGGGAGAAGAAAGGGCAGCCCTCGGCCGCTTCAAGCGATCAGGCCACGACCAGAGCGTCACGCTCCCCGATCGATGCGACCTCGAACGGCGTGGTCTGGTAGATTTCGTTGATCCAGTTCGCGAACAACAGATGCGCGTGGCTGCGCCAGCGGTTCTCCGGCGCGCGCGCGGGATCGTCGGCGGGAAAATAGCCGATTGGGAGCTGGGTTCCGCCGTCGCGATGATATTCGGCCGCCAGCGTGCCGGTATCATATTCGAGGTGATTGAACATATGCAGGGTCCGGCGCGCCCGATCATAGACGAGGCCCGCGCCCCCCTCTTCGCTGCCCGCCAGAATCTGCAGTCCGTTCGCCTCTGTGAGCGCGTCGGGGCAGACTTCCGTCCAGCGCGACACGGGAATATCGAACCTGTCTGAAAAGCCCCGCAGATAGGGCGAGGCGGGCGCAAGATTTGCATGGGGGAATATGCCGAAAGCCTTTTGGGGCAAGTCGAGTTTGGGAATGCCGTGGAAATGGAAAAGAGCGGCCTGCGCGGCCCAGCAGATCGTGAAGCAGCGATGGACGTGCGTCTGCGTCCAATCGAGGATCGCGCGCAGTTCGGGCCAGTATCGGACCTCGTCATAGGGAAGCCGTTCAACCGGCGCCCCGGTGATGATGAAGCCGTCGAACTTTTCGGTACGGACATCGCTCCAAGGCCGATAAAAGGTCGCCATATGGTCGGCCGACGTGTTGCGGGCGACATGATCGGTCATCCGCACAAGCGTCAACTCGATCTGGAGCGGCGTCGCTCCGAGTAGCCGGGCGAGCTGCGTTTCGGTGCTGATCTTGTCCGGCATCAGGTTGAGCAGGGCGATCCGCAAAGGCCTGACATCCTGTCGCACCGCGTCGACTTCGCGCATGACCATCACGCCCTCGGCCTCGAGAATATGTCGGGCGGGAAGTTGATCGGGTATTTTTATCGGCACGAAACGTCGTTCCCTCTTTACGGTTCGACGCTGCATGGCTTGGTCCGCTTGGTTGCCGGCTCGGCCACATCCTCCTTGCGGAGCGCCACCTTGCCCGGATCGGCAGGTTGGCGTTGGGCGTCGACCCAACTCTTGATGCTGATATTCTCTTACGTCGCCGCGCCGGTCTACGCAACAGCCGGTTTCGGCCGATCGAGGCGTGGAATCCGCAACCGGTCGAAAGTGACGCTTCGAAGCTAGCGGATGTGGGCGTCGCGCAATTCGCGCTTCAGCACCTTGCCGATCGGGCTGCGCGGCAACTCGTCTACTTGCCTGATCGCGCTCAGCCGCTGCGTCTTGCCGACCTTGGCATTGCAGTCGGCGCGTACCGCCTCGGCATCGGCGCCGGGTTGCAGCACGACGAAGGCGACCGGCGTCTCGCCCCATTCCTCGCTCGGCATGCCGACCACGGCCGCCTCGACGACACGCTCGTCCGCAATCAGGATCGCTTCGAGGTCGCTCGGAAAAATGTTGAACCCGCCCGAGATGATCATGTCCTTGGCGCGGTCCATCAAGGTCAGGAAGCCGTCCTCGTCGATGCGACCGATATCACCGTGGCGGTAGAAGAGATTTCCATCGGCATCGTACCAGTGCATCGCCCTGGTCGCGTCGGGGCGGTTGTTATATCCCGTCATCATCGCGGGGCTGCGGCCGACGACTTCGCCGACCGATCCCTGCGGCAGTTCGTTGCCGTCCTCGTCGATCACCTTCGCGATATGCCCCGGCGCGGGCTTGCCCACCGTGTGGAGCTTGTCGGGGAATTGGTGCGCCTCGAGGATGAAGGCGGCGCCGCCCTCGGTCATGCCATAGATTTCGACGAGCCCGCCGGGCCAGCGCTGCAGCACATCGGCCTTGAGCGCGGCGGGGAACGGCGCCGAGGTGCAATATTTGACGACGAAGCTGGAGAGGTCGAAGTCGCCGAAATCCTCGAGCGCCATGATGCGGCGGTACTGCACGGGCACCAGCATCGTGTTCGTCGCGCGCTCGCGCGCCGCGAGTTCGAGGAAACCGCGCGCGTCGAATTTCTTCATCAGCACGACCTGTCCGCCCGATCCAACGGTCGGCATGAAGCTCGCCATCGTCGTGTTCGAATAGAGCGGGGTCGACAGGATCGTCACCGCATTGGGGCCATAAGCGGGGGCGCCGCGGATGATGTGCTGCCAGCGCATCGCGTGGCTGTGGACGATGCCCTTTGGCGTGCCCGTCGTTCCCGACGAATAGATGATGTTGAAGCCGTCTTCGGGCAGGATGTCGACCGGTGCCGGCCTCTCTCCCGCCAGCGACAGCCAGGCGTCGAGCGGGGTCCCAGCGTCGCTGCCGTCCATTGCGATCAGGTCGCTCGCGGTAATGACATGCCCCTCCAGGCTTGCCCTGGCGGCGCTGTCGAGGAACAGGTGGCGCGCGCCGGTATCGGCGATCATCGCCGCCATCTGCTCGCCCGTCGCGCTGTTGGTGACGAGTCCAGCGACCCCGCCGGCGCGCAGCGTGCCGAGGATCACCGCCATCTGCTCGACGCTGTTGAGGCCGGCGATCGCGGTGCGGTCGCCTTTTGCGAATCCGTCCTGCTGCAACCGGGCGGCGATTCGGTCGGTCAATTGATCCAGTTCGGACCAGCTCAGCCGCCGCTGTGCGTCCGCAGCCGCTACGGCATCGGGACGCTCCGCGGCATGGGCACGGACAAGATCGGGCAGGGTGGCGAAGTCGCTGTCGAGCATTTCGATACTGGTCATGGCCTATGGACTAGCACAGCCGAAAGGCGGTGCAATGCCGGTGGGGCGGCGGGGTGACAGGATGTTGCGTCGACGACGGGGGGTGCGGATGGCATCATCGGATATTGCGGAAGCAGGCGACAGGAAGTTGCTGGTTGCCATCTATCATCCCGTGGCGCCGCGCGCCGAGCGGCTGCGCGACGCCATCGAGGCTGCGGGGTACAAGGCGTATATATTGCCGCCGCATGCGAATGGTCTTCGGCCCTGGATCGATATCTGCTTCAACCTGTTGCTGATCAATCCCTTCCTCGACTGGCAAGAGCCGTTCGAGTTCGTCCGGTTGGCATCGACGCTGGCCGGACGGCGACCGGTCATCGTCGTGTCGGATCGCGCCTCGGCCGACGATCGCCTGGTCGCGCTGGAGGCGGGCGCCGACGATGCCGTCGGCTGGACCGACAATCTGCCCGAAGTGCTGGCGCGCGTTGCCGGTCTGCTGCGGCGCAGCCGTGTCGCCGCCGGCCAGCTCGGCGAGGGCGAATTGCGGATCGACCTGATCGACCGGCGCGTCGAGCGCGCCGGGCGGCTCATCCGCCTTCCGCTGCGCGAATTCGACCTGCTCGCCAATCTCGCGCGCGTTCCCGACCGGCCGCTTTCGCGCGGCGCGCTCCTGAAAGCAGTGTGGCGGCTCGATTTCGACCCCGGAACCAACCGGGTCGAGGTGCATATGTCGCGGCTGCGCGCGAAGGTCGACCGCGGCTTTGACTGGCCGATGCTCCGCACGGTGAAAGGACAGGGCTACACGCTGCGCTCGCGGCCGGAATAGCCCGGCATCGCCCGATCTTGCGGCGCAATTTGCCGCTTCTTGATCGCGAACCTGTCATCGGTCCCAGCTTGCTTGACCGAAAGTTTCAGGTTGCTACTGATCTTCGACATAAAGAAAGCAACGATTCCCGGAGATGATGCCCGATGCACCCCTCAGTCCACGCCCGCGCCAACCCGAACAAAGCCGCGATCATCGTCGCCGAGACGGGGGAAGCGATCAGCTATGGCGAACTCGACGCCGCATCGAATCGCGCGGCGCAGCTCTTTCGTGCGCACGGGCTGGGGCATGAGGATGTCGTCGCGTTCATGCTCGACAACACGCCGCATTATTACGGTCTCACCTGGGGCGCACAGCGCGCGGGGCTGCGTTACGTCTGCATTTCGTCGCGGCTGACGCAGGACGAAACCGATTATATCCTCGAAAATTCGGGCGCACAGATACTGATCGTCTCGGCGAGCCTCGCAGGCGCCGCGCAGGAGCTGACCACCCGTATCAAGCGCTTCGCCATGGGCGGAAATATCCCGGGCTATGAAAGCTGGGAGGATGCCGTCGCCGCGATGCCCGCGACGCCCGTCGCCGACGAGCGCGCCGGGGTCGACATGCTCTATTCGTCCGGGACTACCGGCCGGCCCAAGGGCGTGCGCGTACCACTCCCCGAAGATCCGGCGATCGACGCGGCGAACAGCCTCGTCATGCTCGCCTCGGCGGTGTTCCAGATCAACGCCGACAGCATCTATCTGTCCCCGGCACCGCTCTATCACGCCGCGCCGCTGCGCTGGTCGATGACGATCCACCGCCTTGGCGGCACCGTCGTCCTGATGAAGAAATTCGACCCCGAAGCCGCGCTGTCGCACATCGAAAAATATCGCGTGAACAGCAGCCAGTGGGTGCCGACGCATTTCGTGCGCATGCTCAAGCTGCCCGACGATGCGCGTAGCCGGTACGACACCTCGTCGCTCAAGGTCGCGATCCACGCCGCGGCGCCGTGCCCGGTGCCGGTCAAGCAGGCGATGATCGACTGGTGGGGGCCAGTGCTCTTCGAATATTATGCCGGGTCCGAAGGCAATGGCATGACCTTTATCTCCAGCGCCGACTGGCTGACGCACAAGGGGAGTGTCGGCCGGCCGATCCTCGGCGCGATCCACATCATGGGCGAGGATAATGAAACCGAGCTCGGTGCGAACGAAGAAGGCGCGGTGTTCTTCGAAAGCGAAAATGTCTTCGAATATCATGGAGATAACGAAAAGACGGCGTCGAGCCGCAACAGCAGAGGCTGGTCCACCCTGGGCGATGTCGGCAAGGTCGACGACGAAGGCTTCCTCTATCTGACCGACCGCAAGAGCTTCATGATCATCTCGGGCGGGGTGAACATCTACCCGCAGGAAATCGAGAATCATCTCGTCACCCATCCCAAGGTCGCCGACGTCGCGGTCGTGGGCGGCCCGCACGACGAAATGGGCGAGGAAGTGATCGCGGTGATCCAGCCTGCCGATATGGCCGACGCGACCGAGGCGTTCCGCGACGAGCTGATCGCGTACGCGCGCGAGAAATTGTCCGGCGTGAAAATCCCGCGCCGCATCGACTTCCTCGAAGCGCTGCCGCGGCACGACACGGGCAAGCTCTACAAGCGCCTGCTGCGCGACCAATATTGGGAAAAGGCGAAGGCGGAGGCTTGATCCCATGACCGCCCGCGTCGAATTCTTTTTCGACCTCTCTTCGCCGTGGACCTGCCTTGCGTTCCACAATTTGCCAGGCGTGCTCGAACGAACCGGCGCGACGGCTGTGTACCGGCCGATCCTTGTCGGCGGGGTGTTCAATGCGGTGAATCCCGCTGTTTATGCAGCGCGTGAGCAGGCCGATAACCGGCGGCTTCTGCATAGCTGGAAAGTGCTGAAAGACTGGGCGCGGCTCGCGGGGGTGCCGATGAATTTCCCCTCGCAGTGGCACCCCGCGAAGAGCATCGCCGCGATGCGCTTCTGCTGCGCACTCGAGGAGGATCAGGCGGCGCTCGTCCGTTTCGCGCGCGACGCCTTCGCGAGCTATTTCGACCGGCAGGAAAATCTCGACGACCCCGCAGTGCTCGCCGCGGTTGCCGATGCCGGGGGGCTGGACGGGGCCGCGCTCGCTGCCGCGGCGGGCAGCGATGCGGTCAAGACGCGGCTGCGTGCGAATACCGACGAGGTCATCGCGCGCGGCGGCTATGGTTCGCCAACGATCTTCGTCGATGGCGACGACATGTATTTCGGCAACGACCAGCTCCCGCTCGTCGAAGCCGCCCTGAAACGCTGAAAAGGATTCCTGCGTGAAAGACCGTATTTCGATCACCATGCTCGATGGCGGTATCGCCGACGTCCGGCTGATCCGCGCTGACAAGATGAATGCGCTCGATCCGGCGATGTGGAACGCGCTGGCGGAAGCAATCGATCAGCTCAAGGCAACCACAGGCCTTCGCGTTGTCGTCCTGTCGGGTGAGGGGCGCGCCTGCTGCGCGGGCCTTGATCTTTCGAGCCTCAGCAATGATCGTGATCCGGGGGCGAGCAGCGCGGGCGGCACCTTGTCCGACCGGACGCGGGGCATCGCCAACAATGCGCAATATGCCGCATGGGGGTGGCGCGAAATCCCGGTTCCGGTGATCGCGGCGGTACATGGGGTCGCGTTCGGGGCGGGGAGCCAGATCATGGCGGCGGCCGACATCCGCATCGTCCATCCCGATACGCGCATCGCGATCATGGAAATGCGCTGGGGTCTCGTCCCCGACGTCGCAGGCATGGCGCTGTGGCGCACGCAGGTCGCCGACGATGTGCTGCGCGAACTGATTTACACCAATCGCGAATTCAACGGGTCGGAGGCGAAGCTGCTGGGTTTTGCGACGCATGTGTCGGACGATCCGCTCGCCAAGGCAATGGAACTGGCGGAGGTGATCGCCGACAAGAATCCGCACGCGATCCGCGGCGCGAAGCGGTTGTGCAATATGCTCGCCGACGCGAGCGACGCCGAAATTTTGCAGGCCGAAAGCGACGAACAGGTGAAGGTCATCCGCACTCCGAACCAGATGGAAGCGGTGATGGCCGGCATGCAGAAGCGGAAACCGAACTTCGTCGATTGACCATCGCTCGATATCCGTTCGTGTCGAGCGAAGTCGAGACACCCGTCGAGATGGCGCCAAGCCGATGGGCATCTCGACTTCGCTCGATGCAAACGGGTTTCGCGAGTTACAGCAGGCTCAAAAACCGCGCCGCATTGTCCCAGTCGCGTTTGTGGATGGCGCGCGCTTTTTGCGCTTCGCCGTCCGCGCCCCAACGGCGTTCCTGATAGAGATCGTCGAGGCTGACCGCTTCCCACAAGGCGTCGGCTTCGTATGCGTTTTCGAGCAAGGCGAGGCCGGCAACGAGCGATCCGCCGATCGTCACCAGCGGAGTCAGCGCGGTGATCCGCCAGGCGTCCTGCGCCAGCACAGTGCCCTGCAACGTCGCTACCGTCGTGTCGGGCTGATCGACCGGCAGCACGCCCCGCGCCAGGGTGAATTCGATACCATATTGCGCCTCGGCCCAGGCGAGCAGCGGGTTCCACGCTGCCGCCTGTTCGGCCTGCAGCGCCGCGTCGCGCGCGTCACGATAGCAGAAGAGGTCGCTTGTCGCATACGCCGCGATCGGTGCGGCGAAGGCGGCGATGTCGGGTGTGGCAAGGTCGATCGCGGCGTTGGTGAGGCCGGTCATCGGCATCATCGCCGGGTCGATCGTCTCGCCGACATCGCGCCATTCGGCGGCAATCGCTTCGGCGAGAGCAGGGCTTGCGACCGCGAGCGGCGCGCGCTGCGGCGTGCGCACCGGGCGTCCGTCGAGCGCGATGCCCCAGCCATCGTCTTCGGCGACGACGGCGACCTCTTCCCAGAAACGCTTCACCGGTCTTTGGGCGAACGCCAGCGGCGCGCGAGGAGCAGCGGCATGACGGCGAAATCGAACGCACCGACCAGCACGATCGCGACGCCGATCCAGCGGTCGGTCGGTTGCCCCGCGAGCGCGAAGCCGCCACCGATCAGGATGAAACCGATCGCCACAAAGGCGGCGCCCATCAGGCGCATGATCGAGAGGGCAAAGAAACGCTTCTTTGCGAGGGCGTCGTCGGCTTGGGTCATGCGCCCTCCCTATCGCCGCCAAGGTGGCGCATCAACTGCGCGAGCGCGCCATGGCCGGTCGCCTCGACACCATCGATCACGCGCTCGCGTTCCTCTGCGGATTTATTCTGCGACAGTTTGATCGTCGGCCGCCACGCGGCGATGCGGATCTCGAAGCCGGTGATAGCACCGGTCATCTTGCTGAACAGCGCGGGGTTCATCTTGGCGCGCGTCCATGGCGGATTGGCACCGGCACGCGCTTCGTGGTTCGCCGACAGCGTGTCGAGCTGTGCGACCAGTTCGGCATCGTCGAGTTTGCGCGCGACGCCTTCCATTTCGATTGCGACATAATTCCACGTCGGCACCTGATCGGGGTCGGCGTACCAGCTTGCGCTGACATAGGCGTCGGGGCCCTGCACGACGGCCAGCGCGTTCGCGCCGCCCAGATGACGGGTGAGCGCATTGCCGCGCGCGAGGTGGAATTGCAGCGTCGTCCGGTCGTCGCTGAGCACAACCGGCGCGTGCGCGACGCGCGGCCCGTCGGGGGTGCTGGCAAAGATCGCGGCAAAGCCGATCTCGCGCACGAGCAATTCGGCGAGGTCGTCCTGCCTGGGCCGGAAGGCGCTGTTCGGG
Organism: Sphingopyxis sp.; assembly: GCF_036402335.1. GTDB lineage: Bacteria > Pseudomonadota > Alphaproteobacteria > Sphingomonadales > Sphingomonadaceae > Sphingopyxis. The sequence continues at coordinate 30,500 of NZ_DASWTD010000411.1, forward strand.
TGCATCAGCTCGGACGGGCAGGGCGCGACGGATGCTTCTTTGCACCCGGCCTTTTGCCCGCGGGTTTCCCCGGCGCGGCCTTGCCCGGTTTCGCTTTCGGCTTGGGCTTCGGCTTGCCGACAAAGTCGGTCGGCTTGCTGTCGGCGGTGCGTCCACGCCGTTCGCCGCGCCGCGCCTTGCGAATCTGTTTGCTGTGCGCCTTGGCGGCTGCTTTTGCCGCGGCTTTCGGCGGCGGGCCCTTGGCGCCATCGTCGACGCCGACTTCGCCGAGCAGCAGGTCGAAGCCCAGCGCGTCGAGGCTGGCGGCGAAATGCTCGGGCACTTCGGCATGCACGTCGATCGCGCCGCCGTCGGGATGGTCGATGCGCAGGCGGCGGCTGTGGAGGTGCATCTTGCGGCTGATCGAGCCGGTCAGGAACGCGCCCTTGCCGCCATATTTGCCGTCGCCGACGATCGGGTGGCCGATCGCCGCCATATGGACGCGCAGCTGGTGGGTGCGCCCGGTGAGCGGCTGGAGTTCGACCCACGCGGCGCTGTTTCCCGCGCGCTCGATCACGCGGTAACGCGTCTTCGACGCGAGGCCGCTGTCGTGCACATGCATCTTCTCGCCGCCCGATCCCGGCTGCTTGGCGAGCGGCAGGTCGATCTCGCCCTGCTGGATGTCGGGCACGCCGACGATCAGCGCCCAATAGGTCTTGCGCGCGCTGCGATTCGAAAAGCTCTTCGCGAAATAGGCGGCGGCGCGCGGAGTGCGCGCGATCAGCAGCGCGCCCGACGTGTCCTTGTCGAGCCGGTGGACCAGCTTCGGGCGCACCGGCGCATCATATTTCAGCGCGTCGAGCAGGCCGTCGACATGCTGTTCGGTCTTTGTGCCGCCCTGCGTCGCGAGGCCGGGCAGCTTGTTGAGCACGATCGCGCTCGCGTCGCGGTGGATCACCATCCCCGTCGCGAGTTCGATATCGGCATCGGTCAGCGGCCGGCCCTTACGTGCCGGGCGCGCTTCGGCTTCGACCGGCGGGGTCGGCATGACGAGCTTCTGTCCGGTCGCGATCCGGTCCGACACATCGGCCTTTTTGCCGTCGAGTGTCAGCTGCCCCGACCGCGCCCAGCGCGCAAGGAGCGCGTGCGGCGTCCCCTCGCGGTGGCGCTTGAACCAGCGGTCGAGGCGGATGCCGTCGTCCTCTTCGGCGATCGTCGCGCCGTCGAGTTTCATTTTGGGCTCGCTCATGCCGGCACCTGCCGCATGATGAAGAGGCCAAGCCCGCAGGCCACGATCGCGCCGGTCACCGACGCGAGGACATAGGCGGCCGCGTGCGCATTTTGACCGCGTTCGAAAAGCATCCAGAATTCCATGCTGAAAGAAGAGAAAGTGGTGAAGCCGCCGAGGACCCCGACACCGATGAAGAGGCGCGCGGTTTCGCCGCCGTCGCTGCTCCGTGCAAGCGCGCCGACCAGCAGGCCCATGAGAAGGCTGCCGGCGATATTGATCGACAGTGTCCACCAGGGAAAGCCGGGGCCGAGTCGCGCGAGCATCGCCTGCCCGACGAGATGGCGGGCGCCGGCACCGATCGCGCCGCCGATCATGACAGGAAACAGGCTGTTCATGACGCTCGCCCTAGCCCGAAACGGCCGCGAGGCATAGCGGGCCATTTCTAGGCGTCGGGCGGTGTCAGCGCGGTGGCGGGGCGTTCGTGCGTCGCGCGCCAGTTTTCGGGGCGGATGAAGTCGCCCTGCCAGATGCCGCGCCGCCGCGCCTGCGCCTCGGCTTCCTCGACCATATAGGCGTCGCTGGTCGCGACCGCCCAGCCGAGCCGCGTCATTTCGGCGCCGAGATCGACACCGTCGGGGAGGGGCGCGGTCCGGCACGCGGCGAGCGTGCGGCCATAACGATCCTTCGCTGCGACCTCGCAGGAGAGTGGGCCGCGGCCGACCAGTGTTTCGAGCGCGGTGCGCGCTTCGCGCCCGCAGGGCCAGCGCGTGCCGCTGCGTGCGCAATCCTGCCGGTATTCGACCGCGTCGATGCCGGTCAGGCGGATCGTCAGCGGCGCATCGCCCTGCCGCACCGCCAGGCTGTCCCCGTCGATCACATGGACGAGCGGAACCGTGACGGCGGGGACCGGGAGCCACACCCATGCGGCAAAGGCGAAGGCGGCGAGAAGCAGCAGCGCGGCCAGCGACCGCAGCCGGCGCCGCCAGCGCAAACGGGTGAGCGGTGAAGGGCCTCGCAACATGACGCTCCGACTGACCCGGCGCGTGCAGCTTGGCAAGAGTGAAGAATAGCTTGACGGTGAGAACAAACCGTGTCCAGAATGGACTAAACTCCATCCGGCTGACAGTCGCCGACTCGCGTTTTGTATCGCCTGGGTCCGGATTGGCGGCAAAAAGGAACGAACAAAAGGTGAATATCGCCGGAATGACGACATAGTTACGCCAAGGTGGAGCGATGGAACGGGGACGGTAGCAAGATGGACCATGGACTATATTTCGGGCTCGACACATCGGCCTTTCCGCCGGGCGGCTTCGGTGCGGGCGGGGTCGAACCGCCCGCGACGGTCGGCAGGTCGTTTCCCGAGGGCATCGCATCGCCGCTTCTGGTGGTGGGGTCGCCGGTCGATTTTTCCGATGCGATCTCGCTTGCCGACGTGCGGCTCGCCAAAATCGTCGCGGCGCCGGAGGCGGCGGATTATATCAGGCAGACCGGCACGCTCGATATCGTGTGGTTCGCGGTGGCGGATGCGGTGGAAAGCGACATGTTCGCCGCCATATGCGGGGCGGTCGAGGCGCAGGGGTGCAGCCTGATTTGCGAAACCTCGCTGTCGGCGATCGATCGGGTGGCGGCGGCGATTCCGGCATCGGTCGACGTCCAATTCCTTGTCGACGCCGATCCGACCGAACGGCTCGTCGCCCTGGCGGCCGCCCGGCGCACGCGCGACGCGAAGGTCCATGACATCGCCCGCGACGATGCGATGGAGCGGATCGACCGGTTGCAGGAAGAGGTGGCGCGCATTTCGCGCCTGCTCGGCGACCTGGCGGGACAGAGGGGCGGACTTCCCGGTACCCCGACGGGCTTTGCACCGCGCGGCGATGATTTTACGGATTATCCGGGTCAGGTGCGCGCGCCGACGCGCGATTTTGGCGCCATGCCGCGCAGCTTCGTTCCCGAAGAGCGCACGATCGACCGCAACCGCGCCAAGGCGGTGCGCCGGGTGCTGCGCCAGCGACGGATGCGCGAGCAATATTTCCCCGCCGACCTGTTTGCCGATCCGGCGTGGGACATGCTGCTCGACCTTTATGCCGCGCGGCTCGAGCGCCAGCCGGTGTCGGTATCGAGCCTGTGCATCGCCGCTGCGGTCCCCGCGACGACGGCGCTGCGCTGGATCAAGACGATGACCGACGCCGGGCTGTTCGTGCGCGAAGCCGACCCGCACGACGGGCGCCGTATCTTCATCGCGCTGGCCGAAGGTGCGTGCGACGCGCTCGCCCGCTATTTCGAGGCGCTCGAAGAATAGCGGCGGCTTGCCAGCGGCGGCGGCATGTGGCAGGGCGCGCTTCCCCAAAGGGGGCGCTTAGCTCAGTTGGTAGAGCATCTCGTTTACACCGAGAGGGTCGGCGGTTCGAGCCCGTCAGCGCCCACCACGGACATTTTCCTCCCTTCATGATCCTTGCGCAAGAAACCGGCGGCCGGTTTTGTGGCACGATTTCCGTGGCTTGTCCCTGTCAATGGCATCGCGGTACCGGTCATCGTCCTCTCTCACAAAAGCGAGGCTCGCCGCCCGAAAGATTTTCTTCGTCGCAAATCGACGCGTATGGCATTGACGAATCCAATATCTACCTTTTAAGTTGACATTGTCATTCGGGACTGGTCGAGACGAATGGCGGGCTCTCCTCCCTCGACCCGCGGCTTTTGACCGGGAAGCAGCTTGCTCCGCGTTATCAACGGCTAAAGCGCGTGATGCTCGGGCGACAGCGCCAGGCATTGCGTTCCCCCAGAAGGGGTATTGCGATGCGTATGTGTAGCACCAGTTGATAAACGGGCGCCGATGACGTCGCGCGCCGGGTAGCGGTCCGACCGCGCCCGGAGCGACCCGCGGCCTGTCCTTTCATCCCGGCCGCGCCTGCCTTTCGCGAGGACGCACTGCGGCTTTGCGTCCGGCGCCTGCGCGCGCCGGCGACAGGTGAATCATGCCTTTTCTGACCCAATCCGACCTGTCGGATCTGGCTCGCTATCCTGCGTCCCTGCGCAGCGCCGCCCGGGCGCTGTGGGGGGCGGAGCCGACGGCTGCCCGATCGGACGCGGCGCCCCGCGCCACCATCCATCGCATCAAAAAAGGGGCGGGACTGCCGCCCGGGGAACCATGATAATGTCGAAATTCTCTCCCGAACATCGTTTGAAGCTCTTGCTCGGCGCGGCGCTGCTGATCCCGGCGGCACCTGCCCGGGCGACCGAAGGCGGGGCAACCGAAAATGCCCCGGCCGAAAGCTCGGCGGCGGATGCCGGCAGCCTGGCGGTCGAATCTGCCGCGGCCTTCGATGGCGCCGAAATCATCGTGTCGGCGCGTCGCCGCGACGAAAGCGCACAGGAGGTGCCGATCGCGCTGTCGGTCGTGGGCTCCGAAACGCTTGCGGCGACGGGCAATTATACGCTCACGCAGGTTCAGCAGATCGTTCCCAGCCTGCAGGTGTTCAGCTTCAACCCGCGCAACACCAACATCAACATCCGCGGCCTCGGCAGCAATGTCGCGCTGACCAACGACGGGCTGGAGAACGGCGTCGGTTTCTATGTCGACAATGTCTATTACGGCCGCGTCGGCCAGTCGCAGTTCGACCTGGTCGACCTGCAGCAGATCGAGGTTCTTCGCGGGCCGCAGGGCACGTTGTTCGGCAAGAACACCACATCGGGCGCGATCAACATCACCTCGAGGAAGCCCAGCTTCGAACCCGAATTTTCGGGCGAAGCGAGCGTCGGCGACTATGGCTATTACCAGCTTCGCGCGTCGGCGTCGGGCGGGCTGATCGACGACCTGCTCGCGGTTCGCCTGTCGGGCTCGGTGACCGAACGCCGCGGCTTCCTCTATAACGACACGCAGAACGAGCGCGCGCAGGATTATTCGAACTGGAGCGTGCGAGGGCAGTTGCTGTTCACCCCGACCGCCGACCTCGAAGTCCGCATCATCGGCGACTTCGCGCGCCAGAAGCAGAATCATGTCCTCAACGTCTTCGCCGACTATTTCGGGACCTATGAAAATGGCGCGGCGATCCCCAACAGCTTCGCCGAGCGCGCCGCGCGCTTCCCCGGCTATAGTTTCCCGACGATCGATCCTTTCGCGCGGCGCGGCGAGGCCGACAGCCATTATCAGTCGAACATGGACGGCTATGGCGTATCGGGGCAGGTCGACTGGGACGTCGGTGCGGCGAAGCTGACCTCGATCACCGCCTATCGCTGGTGGGACTGGAACCCGGCCAACGATGGCGATTCGACCTCGCTGCCGGTCATCACCAAGGCGCAGCAATCGAACCGCCAGCGCCAGTTCAGCCAGGAAATTCGCCTCGCCTCCGACAGCGATGGCCCGATCGACTATGTCGTTGGCGCCTATTATTTCTGGCAGGTGATCCGCGGCAAGGGCGCGAGCGCCTATGGGCCGGCGGCGGCGCTGTGGAACCGCCCCGCGACCTCGCCGCTCACACTCGCCGCGTGGGAAGCCGCGCTCGACGGCTTCGAGGCCAATTCGACGTCGGACCCGCGCACCAAAAGCTATGCGCTGTTCGGCCAGCTCGACTGGAAATTCACCGACCGGCTGACGCTGACGGCGGGGCTGCGCTACACGCACGAGAAGAAGAGCGGCTCGTTCACGCAGGTCCATGTCGCGGGGATCGACCTGTCGACCCTGCCGGCGCTGCTCGCGGCGCAGGCGGCAGGAATTCGCGCGCAGTTCAATCCCGTCACCAGCTATTCGACCGGCTTCACGGACAACAGCCTTTCGGGGCTCGCGACACTGTCGTGGCAGTTCAGCGACGATGCGCTCGCCTATGCGACTTATGCGCGCGGCAACAAGTCGGGCGGGCTCAACCTCACCAACCTCCCGGCAGGCCTGCGGCCCGAGGATGTCGCCGCGGTCGCGCCCGAAAAGGTCGACAGCTACGAACTCGGCATCAAGTCGCAGTGGCTCGACGAACGGGTGACGCTCAACGTTGCGGGCTACTGGACCGAAATCCGCGACTATCAGACCGCGATCACCGAACAGGTGCAGAATTCGGTCAATGTTCGCCAATATATCGCCAATATTCCCGGCGTTCGCTCGCGCGGGGTCGAGGGCGATCTGGCCTTCGCGCCTTCGCAGCGTGCGAGTTTCTATGCCTCGGTCGCCTATGCCGACACGACGTACAGCGACTATCCCAACGCGCCGCAGGCGCCCGAGCGGCTGAACGGCAGCGGGATTCAGGATTTGACCGGCGAGCAACTGCCGGGTGTTCCCAAATTCACCTACACGCTCGGCGGCGACGTTTCGGCCCCGCTCAGCAGCCTCGGCGGGCGCGACCTGTCGATCTATGCCCATGCCGATTATTCGCATCGCTCGTCGTTCAACACCTCGTCGAGCGACAGCATCTATGCCGACGTTCCCGCCTACGGGATTGCGAACGCACGGATCGGCTTCAAGACCGACGACGGCTTGTTCGACCTGTCGATCTGGGCGCGCAACCTGTTCGACAAGGATTATTTCCAGACCCTGTCGGCGCAGAACACCGGGATCGTCACCGCGCTGATCGGCGAACCGCGGACGGTGGGCGCGACGCTCCGGACGAAGCTGTGATGAGCGCCGCGCCGCCCCCCACCGCCGGCCAGCTCGCCCGCTTCTCCGCGGTCGCGGTGCCGCTTGCCGCCGCCGGACTCCCTCTCGGCGTGTACCTCCCCGCCATCTATGCGCGCGATTATGGCCTGTCGCTGACGGTGATCGGCGTCATCTTCCTGCTCGGCCGATTGTGGGACGCCATCGCCGATCCGGTGATGGGGTCGCTCAGCGACCGGACGCGCAGCATCTATGGGCGGCGCAAGCCGTGGATCGCGGCGGGCGGGGTCGTCTTCGGCCTGTCGTCGATCTTTCTCTTCTTTCCGCCATTCGGGGTGACGCCCCTCTCGCTCGGGCTCGTGCTCTTCTTTTTCTACCTCGGCTGGACCGCGGTGCAGATCCCGTTCCAGGCATGGTCGGGCGAAGTGTCGGGCGACTATCACCAGCGCACGCGGATCGCGACCTACCAGACCGTCGTGACCTCGTCGGCCTTGCTGCTGACGCTGATCCTGCCGACGATCGCCGACCAGCTGCGCCCCGGCGACGGGCATCTGCAGCTGTCGCTGATGGGCGGACTGGTTTTGCTGTCGATCGTTCCGGCGCTTGTTCTGACGCTGACGGCGCTCAAGGAACCGCCGCTGCCGCCGCTTCCGGTCGGCAAGCCGAGCCTCAAGGACACGATCCGCGCGATCACCGGCGAGCCGCTGCTGCTGCGCGTGCTTGCTTCCGATTTCGCGGTGACCCTCGCGCAGAATATCCGCGCCGCGCTGATCGTCTTTTTCGTGACCTTCTATATGGGCCGCCCCGAATGGGCAGGCGGCCTGTTCCTGTTCCAGTTCGTCTTCGGCATCTTTGCTGGACCGATCTGGCTCAAGATCGGGCGCCGCTACGGCAAGCACCGCACCGCCGTCGCGGGAGAGCTGGTGCAGGTGGTCATCAACCTGTCGCTGCTGCTCGTCACCCCCGACACCTTCCCGCTGCTGCTCGCGCTGACGCTGGCGCAGGGGCTGGCGCAGGGTTCGGGCAACCTGATGCTCCGCGCCATCGTCGCCGACGTCGCCGACAAGCATCGTCTCGACAGCGGCGAGGATCGCACCGGGCTGTATTATTCGGTGTTCAGCCTGGCCGGGAAGACCGCGACCGCGGTGGCCATCGGCATCGCGCTGCCGCTCGTCAGCTGGCTGGGCTTCGATCCCAAGGGCGTCAACAGCCCCGAGGCGCTGACCGGCCTGCTCCTCGTCTTCGCTCTTGGCCCCGCCATCGCCCACGCCTTGTCCGCCGCCCTCATTGCGCGCTTCCCGCTCGACGAGGCGGCACACGCCGAAATTCGCCGACAGCTCGATCCCGGACCGCCGGACTATGCCTTCGCCGAATGACCACGCCTGCCAACCCGTAACCCCAAGGAGACTGACAATGACGGACCTTCATAACAGCTATGCCAATGCGCGCGACAAGGGCATCGACCTCGACGTCACCCCGGTGACCGGCACGATCGGTGCGATCGTGAACGGCGTCCAGCTGTCGGGCGACCTGCCCGCTGCGACGGTGCAGGCCATCCAGGCGGCGCTCGTGCGGCACAAGGTGCTGTTCTTCCGCGACCAGCAGCATCTGACCGATCAGGAGCATGAGGATTTTGCCGCCCAGCTCGGCGATCCGATCGCGCACCCGACGGTGCCGGTCGCCGAAGGGTCGCGCTATCTGCTCGAGCTCGACAGCCGCGAAGGCTATGCCGCGTCGAGCTGGCACACCGACGTGACCTTCGTCGATGCCTACCCCAAGGCATCGATCCTGCGCGCGCTCACCATCCCGGAGGCGGGCGGAGATACGCAGTGGGCGAACGGCGAGACGGCCTATGAAGGTCTGCCCGAGGTGCTGCGCCAGCTCGTCAACAATCTGTGGGCGACGCACACCAACCTCTACGACTATGCCGCAATCCTGCAGTCGGCGCCCGACAACGACACCGCGCGCGAGCGCATCGCCCAGCACCGCAACGTCTTTGCCTCGACCGTCTATGAAACCGAACATCCCGTGGTGCGCGTGCATCCCGTCAGCGGCCAGCGCAGCCTGCTCCTCGGCCACTTCGTCAAGCAGTTCGTCGGGCTGAACGCCACCGACAGCGCGCGGCTGTTCCAGACGCTGCAGGATCACATCACCAAGCCCGAGAATGTCGTGCGCTGGCGCTGGCGCGAGGGCGACGTCGCGATCTGGGACAACCAGGCGACCCAGCACCGCGCGACCGCCGACTTCGGACTCCAGCGCCGGACGCTGCGCCGTGCGACGATCGCGGGTGAAATCCCGGTTTCGATCGACGGACGCAAGAGCCGCACCGTGCGCAAGGACAAAGCGGTTCAATACGAACCGGCGTGACGAATTCGGCCGGCGCCCGACTCCTCTCCCTCTTGCGCTGGTCCAGACTGCGGCGCGCCCGGGTTTCATTCGCCCGCGGCGCGCTGCCCTTCCTTTATGAGGACGCCCCCCATGAAACATCTTGTGCCGTTGCTGATCGCCCTTTTCGTCGCCGTCCCGTCCGCGCAGGCGAAGGAGCGGCGGCCGAATCTGCTTGTGATCGTTGCGGACGATCTCGGCTATTCGGACCTCGGCGCGTTCGGCGGCGAGATCGCGACGCCGAACCTCGACCGGCTCGCGCTCGGCGGCATCCGTCTCGCGGGATTTCACACCGCGCCGACCTGTTCGCCGACGCGTTCGATGCTGCTTTCGGGCACCGACAATCATCTGGCCGGGCTCGGTACGATGGCGGAAATGATCCGGCCGAACCAGCAGGGCAAGCCCGGCTACGAAGGTTATCTGCGCAGCGACGTCGCGACGCTCGCCGAGCGGCTGCGGGAAGGCGGTTACCGGACGCTCTTTTCGGGCAAGTGGCACCTTGGGCTGACCGAAGAACAGGATCCTTTCGCGCGCGGTTTCCAGCGCAGCTTTGCGCTTGCGCAGGGCGGGCACAATCATTTCGGGACCGATGCCGGCATCGAGCCACCGGATGGCACGACCTATCGGGACAATGGCAAGCGGGTCCGGCGCCTGCCCGGGGATTTCTATTCGAGCGACTATTTTGCGACGCGTCTCATCGATTTCCTGGGCGAGCGTCCCGCCGCCGGGGAGGGGAAGCAGCCCTTTTTCGCCTATCTGGCCTTTACCGCGCCGCACTGGCCGCTTCAGGCGCCGCCCGAGGATATTGCCCGTTACCGCGGGCGATACGACGAAGGCTTCGACGTGTTGCGCGAACGGCGGCTGGCGCGGCAAATTGCGCTGGGAATCCTGCCTTCGGGCGTCGTGGCGCATGTGCCGCGCAACCGCGACGGCAGCTGGGATTCGCTGACCGCCGAGCAGAAGCGCACCGCCGCACGCAACATGGAAATCTATGCCGCGATGGTCGACCGGCTCGACCGGAATGTCGGCCGGGTGATCGCCCGGCTGCGTGCTTCGGGCGAGCTCGACAATACGGTGATCGTCTTTCTGGCCGATAATGGCGCCGAGGCGCTCGATGCCGAGACCACCGGCGCGGCGATGCTCGCAAAGCGGCTCGAGGGCGCCGACAACGGTTTCGCCAATCGCGGGGCAGCGTCGTCCTACATCACTTATGGCGCCGGCTGGGCGCAGGCCGCCACGGCGCCTTCGTGGCTGACCAAAGGCTATCAGACCGAAGGCGGCACGCGCGTCGTTGCCTTCATCAGCGGCGCCGGTATTCCGCAGCGCAAGGGCGCCGATACGCAGTTCCTCTCCGTCGTCGACATCGCCCCGACCCTGCTCGAACTCGCCGGGGTCGATCCGGCGGCAACCGAGGTCGAGGGCCGGGCGGTGCGTCCGATCACCGGCCGCTCGTGGACGGCATGGCTGCGGGATCCCGGGGCCCGCATCTATGGCGCCGACGATGGCTTCGGGGCCGAGCTGTTCGGTTCGCGCGCCTATCGCCAGGGCGACTGGAAACTCACCGACATCGGCGACGGTGCCTGGCGCCTGTTCGATATCGCCCGCGACCCTGGCGAAACGCACGACCTGTCGCGCGACGAACCTGCAAGGCGCGCGGCGCTGGTCGAAGCGTGGAAGCGCTATGCGCGCGATGTCGGCGTCATTGATCCCGATTCGATCCCGTACCGGCCATAGATCAGGAGGGCGGCCCGCGCGGCGGAGAGGATATGGGTCGCTTGATCTCGTCCGCGATCGGGTTAAGGGACGACCAACCCGAAAGGTCGCCTCATGAAAAACCTGTTTGCCGCTCTCGCTCCCGCCTTGTGTGTCCTTGCGTCGCCCGCGCTCGCGGCGCCGAAACCGGCGGACGTCATCATCCGGCATGCGACGGTGGTCGATGTGGAGGCGGCGAGGACGATCGCCGGGCAGGCGGTCGTGCTGAAAGGCGGCGATATCGTCGCGGTGGGTGCCGACGCGGCGATCGCGAAGGACTGGCGCGCCGACCGGACGGTCGAGGGCAAAGGGCGCTTCCTGATCCCCGGCCTATGGGACATGCATGTCCATTTCGGCGGCGGACCGGAACTCGTCGAAGAGAATAAGGCGCTGTTGCCGCTGTATGTTGCGAACGGCATCACGACGATCCGCGATGCCTCGGGCGATTTGCCCGACCAGGTGCTCGCGTGGCGCGGCGAGATCGCGAACGGCAAGCTGTTCGGTCCGCGGCTGCTGACCTCGGGTGCGAAAATCGAGGGAATCGCGCCGGTGTGGAAAGGCACGATCGAGGTTGGCAGCGAGGCCGACGTTGACGCCGCGCTGCTACGCCTCAAGGACCGCGACAAGGTCGATTTCGTCAAGATCACCGACAGCACGCTGAAACCCGAGCTGTTCCTCTATGCGCTTCGGCAGGCCAAGGCGCTGGGCCTTCGGACCTCGGGGCATATACCGATGGCGCTCACGACCGAGCAGGCGGTCGACGCCGGGATCAGTTCGATCGAGCATCTCGACTATGCCTATAACGCCGGCGCGAAGGACGAAGCCGCGATCGCGGCCGATTTCGCTGCGGGACGGATCGACCGCGCCGAGGCGAACCGCCGGCTCGATGCGGGTTTCGACCGCGATACGGCGACGGCTGCTTACCGGCGCTTCGCCGCCAAGGGCGTGTCTGTCACCCCGACGCTCAACGGTAGCCGCATCATTGCGTATCTGGACCGCGACGATCATTCGAAGGATGCGGGGCTCGCTTATATGGGCCCGAAGCTGCGCAAGACCTATGAATGGCGGATCGAGCGCGCGGCGAAAGCCGATGCGGCGGGAATCGCGGCGCGGCACAAGCAGATCGACGATGTTGCGACGATCCTGCCGATGCTTGCCGAAGCGGGCGTGCCGATCATCGCGGGGACCGACGCGGGATTCCTCAACAGCTTCAATTATCCGGGTTTCGGGCTGCACGACGAGATCGAGCTCTATACCGAAAAAGGTCTGACGCCGGCGCAGGCGCTGGCGTCGGCAACGCGCGCGGGGCCGGCATGGTTCGGCTGGCTCGACCGTTATGGCGCGATCAAGCCGGGGATGGCGGCCGACCTCGTGCTGCTGACGAAAAATCCGCTCGACGATATCGCGGCGACGCGGGCGATCGATACGGTCGTCATGCGCGGGCAGATCCATGACCGTGCCGCGCTCGACGCAATGCTCGCCGATGCGCGCGCAAGGGTGGCGGCCTGGAACGCCGGGGCAGAGGCGCGTTAGGGGATCGTGGCGCGAGCCGCGACGCGGCCCCGCCATACCAGCCAGAGCGTGAAAATCCCCATGCCGCCCCAGATGACGTTGAGCACGGCCGACGGCAATGCACCATTATAG
>NZ_DASWTD010000412.1:0-6482 GCF_036402335.1 Sphingopyxis sp.
CCAATACAAGACCATTCTATGGATTGATCATGTTCAATGTCCTGTCAATACGAATTGGGCTTATAATTATATGGCGCTGCCCGCTCTGATCTGGCGGCTCAAAAGCGGCTCCATTGAGGCCTTCCTAATCGGATAGGGCATGAATATTCCCCAGCTTGGAGCGGCGAACCGCAGTCCGGCTCCAAGGTCAACGACGGTGCCTTTAATCTTCATGTCGCGGCGTTCTGCGTGGTCCGCTCCCCACCCCTGAACCGAAAAAAAAGGGGCCGCCTTTCGGCAGCCCCTTTCTCTGATCCGGTAGCGGAAGAACTTAGTCCTTCAGGAAGTCGGGCACATGGCCCTGGTCTTCCGGACCTTCGCTGCGCTCGCGGCGCGGACCGCGGTCGCCGCCATCACGGCGCGGACCACGGTCACGACCGCCGCCGCCGCGTGGACCGCGATCGCCACGGTCGCCGCCGTCACGGCGCGGACCGCGGTCACCGCGCGGTTCGCGCGGCGGGCGGGTGTCTTCGAGCTCTTCGCCGGTTTCCTGGTTCACGACGCGCATCGACAGGCGAACCTTGCCGCGCTGGTCGATCTCGAGGACCTTGACCTTGACTTCCTGGCCTTCGGACAGGACGTCGGCGACCTTCTCGACGCGCTCGTTGGCGATTTCGCTGACGTGGACGAGACCGTCCTTGCCGCCCATGAAGTTCACGAACGCACCGAAATCGACGAGGTTGACGACCTTGCCGTCATAGATCTTGCCGACTTCGGCTTCCTCGACGATGCCGCTGATCCACTTGCGCGCCGCCTCGATCTGGTCGAGGTCGCTCGACGAGATCTTGATCAGGCCTTCATCGTCGATGTCGACCTTGGCGCCGGTGGTCGCGACGATCTCGCGGATCACCTTGCCGCCGGTACCGATAACGTCGCGGATCTTCGACTTGTCGATCTGCATCGTTTCGATACGCGGCGCGTGCGCCGACAGTTCGCTGCGGGTTTCGCCGAGCGCCTTGTTCATTTCACCGAGGATGTGCGCGCGGCCTTCCTTGGCCTGATTGAGCGCGGCTTCGAAGATCTCGCGCGTGATGCCCGCGATCTTGATGTCCATCTGCATCGTGGTGATGCCTTCGGACGTGCCCGCCACCTTGAAGTCCATGTCGCCGAGGTGATCTTCGTCGCCGAGGATGTCCGACAGGATCGCATAATCCTTGCCCTCAAGGATCAGGCCCATCGCGATACCCGAGACGGGACGCTTGATCGGCACGCCGGCGTCCATCATCGCGAGGCTGCCGCCGCAAACCGACGCCATCGACGACGAGCCGTTCGACTCGGTGATGTCGCTGGTGAGGCGGATCGTGTACGGGAATTCGTCCTTCGTCGGCAGCACGGGGTGCAGCGCACGCCATGCCAGCTTGCCGTGACCGACTTCGCGGCGGCCCGGCGCGCCGAAGCGGCCGACTTCACCGACCGAATAGGGCGGGAAGTTATAGTGCAGCATGAAGTTCTGGTACGACAGGCCGTTGAGGCCGTCGATCATCTGCTCCGCATCCTTGGTGCCAAGGGTACAGGTCGCGATCGTCTGCGTCTCGCCGCGGGTGAACAGCGCCGAGCCGTGCGCGCGCGGCAGGAAGTGCGTTTCGGCGACGATCGGACGGATCTGCGTCGTCGTGCGGCCGTCGATGCGCTTGCCGTCCTTGAGGATGGCGCCGCGGACGATCTCGGCTTCCAGCTTCTTGGTCAGCTTGATGCCGGCCATGACGTCCTGCGGGCTGAGGCCGTCGGCAGCGAATTGCTCCTTCGCCTTCGCGCGCGCTTCGTTCAAAGCGTTCGAGCGGGCCGACTTGTCGGTCAGCTTGTAGGCGGCGGCGATATCCTTGCCGATCAGCTTCTTGAGCTTGTCCTTGATCGCGGCATTGTCGTCGCCGGCGGCGACTTCCCACGGATCCTTGGCGGCCTGTTCGGCGAGCTTGACGATCGCCTTGACGACCTCCTTGCACGCGTCGTGCGCGAACAGGACGGCGCCGAGCATGACCTCTTCCGACAGCTCGTTGGCTTCGGATTCGACCATCATCACGGCGTCGTAGGTCGCCGCGACGACGAGGTCGAGGTCGCCTTCGGCAACCTGCGCGTCGGTCGGGTTCAGGATATATTCGCCGTCGATATAGCCGACGCGCGCCGCGCCGATCGGGCCCATGAAGGGCACGCCCGAAATGGTGAGCGCAGCCGACGCCGCGACCATCGCGAGGATGTCGGGCTCGTTGTGGCCGTCATAGCTCAGGACCTGAGCGATAGCGTTGATTTCGTTGTAGAAACCTTCGGGGAACAGCGGGCGGATCGGACGGTCGATCAGGCGGCTGACGAGCGTTTCCTTCTCGGTCGCGCCGCGTTCGCGCTTGAAGAAACCGCCCGGGATGCGGCCGGCGGCCGAATATTTTTCCTGATAATGGACGGTGAGCGGGAAGAAGTCCTGCCCGTCCTTCACCGACTTCGCGGCGGTCACGGCGCACAGGACGACCGTTTCGCCCAGCGTCGCCATCACGGCGCCGTCGGCCTGGCGGGCAACCTTGCCCGTTTCGAGCGTCAGCGTTTCACCGCCCCACTCGATCGATACTTTTTTCACGTCAAACATGTGGTTTCCTTCGCCCGCCGGGCCCTATGCCGGGCGGGGCCTCTGATTCCGGGCAATCCGGCCCGGGGCGGTGTAGGGCGTCTGTCTGCCCTTATGGCGGTCCCGCCGGATGCGGGAGCGGCCCTGTGGCCCGGCACTTTGCGCGGAGCCAATATGACAGCGGCCCCGGAAATCCGGGGCCGCCAGAAATTCTTATTTGCGGAGACCCAGCTTCGCAATCAGCGCCGAGTAGCGGGCCTCGTCCTTCTTCTTCAGATAGTCGAGGAGGCTGCGGCGCTTGTTGACCATCATCAGAAGGCCGCGGCGGCTGTGGTTGTCCTTGTGGTGCGCCTTGAAATGCGCGGTCAGCGTGTTGATGCGGTCGGTCAGGATCGCGACCTGCACTTCCGGCGAACCGGTATCGCCCTTTGCGCGGGCATTGTCGTTGATGACTTCGGTCTTGCGCTCGGCGGTAATCGACATAATCTTTTTTCCTCGAACATCATGGTTAGAGATTGAAGCCGCGGACGACTTTCAGCGTTCCCGCCAAAGCCTCGATCAGGGCGACGGGACGCTTGTCGCTGTCCCTTCCCCAATAGAGCCCGTCATCCGTGCTACCCCCGGTCCAGACGCGACCCTGACGGATCGCCCCTGCCGCTTCCGGGGAAAGGTTCAGAGCCGGGATGTCGACCAGCCCTGCCTCGAGCGGCAGAAATATTTCTGATTGGGCGGCCCCTTGGCCGAATGCATTCAATTTGTCCAGCGAAATCGCCTGTGACAGGTCGAACGGCCCCGCCTTCGTACGGCGGAGCATCGTGACGTGCCCGACGCTGCCGACGGCGTACGCGATATCGCGGGCGAGGCTGCGAATATAGGTGCCTTTCGAGACATGCGCGGTGAGAGTGATTTCCTGAAGCCTCTCCCCTCCCTCGTCACCCCGGACTTGATCCGGGGTCCCGCTCAGCGACGTTGAAAAGCGGGACCCCGGATCAAGTCCGGGGTGACGAAGGGAATAAATGGTGACGCTGCGCGCCTTCATCTCCACCGCTTCGCCCTTGCGTGCGCGGTCATAGGCGCGCTCGCCATCGATCTTGATCGCCGAATAGGCCGGCGGCACCTGCTCGATCGGGCCGGTAAAGCGCGCAAGCACCGCCTCGATTTCGGCCCGCGTCGGCCGCTCGTCGCTCGTCGCAACGATCTCGCCCTCGGCGTCGAGACCGGCGGTCTCGGTCCCGAAGGCAATCGTAAACTCGTATATCTTGCTCGCGTCGAGCATCCGCCCGCAGAGCTTGGTCGCCTCGCCGAGCGCGATCGGCAGCACCCCCGTCGCCAGCGGGTCGAGCGTGCCGCCATGCCCGACCTTGACCTTGCCCAGCCCCGCTTCGCGGCACACACGCTTGACCGCGCCGACCGCCTGCGTCGAGCCCAGCCCCAAAGGTTTGTCGAGGATGATCCAGCCGTTCATCCCGCGCCGCTAGGGCGCAGGCCGGAGGCTGTCAATTTTGCGCGGCCTTTCCGGCTTCGCGCGCCGCCTTGCGCTCCGCCTTGGACGGCGGCGCAGCCGAACTCACAAAGGAGGTCAGCTGGCAGCGTTCGCCGCGCACGATGATCGACGAAAACTTGTCGAGCCGCCCGGCGCCGCGCGTTTCGACGCCGATGGCCTGCGCGAAATCGGCGTCGCGGCAGATGCCCGCAAAGCCGCCATAATACCAGTCGCCGCGGCGGTCCTGAATCCAGATGCCGCGGTCGCGGTCGGCCTGCCAGTTGCGAATCGAGCTGTCGCTGGGGAACACGATGCTCGATTCGACGCCGAGCGCGCGCGGTTCTGCCGCGGGCCCGGTGGCCGCCGCTGCAGAAAGGGGAAGCAGCATGGCGGCCAGGGAGAGTGCGAGATTCTTCATGGCGAGTCGTTTAGCGAGAGCAGGCTGAACCGGGGCTGACCCTATGCCCGACCCGTCCATTCGTCGGCGAGCAGCGACCAGAGACCGGTGTCGCGCACATAGCCGGTCCAGGTGATGCGCTCCGAGCGAAGTACGCCGTCCTTGGCGCCGCCGAGCTTGGCGACCGCGGCCTGGCTCCGCTTGTTGCGCTCATCGATGCGGAATTCGATGCGGCGGATGCCGACCGCAAAGGCGTGGTCGAGCATCAGCTTCTTGACCCGGCCGTTGAAGCCAGTGCCGCGCGCGGCGGGGTGGATGAAGCTGTTGCCGATCTCGACCGTCTGCGCCGACCAGTCAGGGCGCAGCCAGGCGGTCATGCCGACGAGCGCGTCGCCGTCCATGATAGCATAGGGCATACGCCCTATGCCGCCGATCAACGCGTCAAAGCTCTTGTCGAAATGATCGGGGTCAAAACTCGACGAATAGATCGGCCAGATCTCGGCATCGGCGGCGCAGACGGCGCGCAGCGCCTCACGATGCGCTTCCACCAGTTTGACGAGCCGCAAATCGCCGTCAGCGAGATCGACATACAGACGATCGCGCATCACTGGACGCCCGCGGTCGCGAGCAGGATGCCGAGCCCGACGGCGGCGCCGTGCAGGCTCTTCGTCTTTTCGACGTCGATCCATTCGTCGAGCGCGTGCGCGCGCCCGCCCTCGCCGCCCGATCCGATCGTCACCGCGGGTATGCCGAGGCTCATCGCCAGGTTGGAATCGGTCGAGGAGAAGGAGGATTTCGGATCGAGCCCGCTGGCACGGATGATCGCGTTGGCGTTCTGCACGATCGGCTGCGTCGCGGCGGTCTCGCCCGCCGGGCGATCGCCGATCATCTTGATATCGGCGGTGACCGGTCCTTCCTTGACCGATCGCGTGGCATTTTCGCCCTCGACGCTCTTCCTGACGATCGCAAGAAACGCCTGCTCGACCTTGGCGAGTTCCGCCGGACTTTCCGAGCGCATGTCGAATTCCATGAACACCTCGTTCGGGATCGAATTGACCGAGGTGCCGCCGCCCGTGACGCTGGCGGCATAAGTGGTCTTCGGCTTTGCGGGAACCGGAATCCGGTAGAAATCGACGACCGTCTGGCTCATCGCCGCCATCGGGTTGACGAGGCCGAACGCGCCAAAGCTGTGCCCGCCCGGCCCCTTCCAGGTGATACGATAGCGTTTCGACCCGACGCCGCCGGTGACGATGCGCGAAGGATCGGTTCCGTCCATCGAGAAAAAGGCCTTTACCCGGTCCTTGTACTTGCCCTTGGTGAGGAGATAGCGGACGCCGCGCAGGTCGCCCGGACCTTCCTCGCCCACGTTACCGACGAAGATGATGTCCTGCTTCACCTTGATCCCGCTCTCCTTCATCGCGCGGACATAGGCGAGCAGCACGGCAAGGCTGCGCGTATCGTCGCCGATGCCGGGGGCATGGAGGCGCGTGCCTTCGCGGCGGACCTTGACCGGCGTACCTTCGGGAAAGACGGTGTCGAGGTGCGCGGCGATCATGACCGCCGGACCGCCGGCGGGACCGGTGCCGCGATAGACGCCCATCGCATTGCCCTCTTCGTCGATCTCGACATCCTCGAGCCCCGCTTCCGTCAGCATGTCGCGATAGGCAGCCGCCCGCACCGCTTCCTTGAACGGCGGCGCCGGAATTTCGGTCAGCTTGACGATTTCTTCGACCAGACGGTCATGATCGCGATCGAGGACAGCGACCGCGGCCTGATACCCCTTGGTCTTCAGCACCGCCTCGGGCTTCGACGACGGCGCCGCTTGTGCAGGAACGACCGACAGCAGGGCTGCAGCCAAAGTCAGCAAGACCGTGTTACGCATGGAATTCCTTTCGCAAAAAAACCGGGGAGGCATATTCGGGATCAGGCCGGAATTGGCAACGAGGCGGCTTCGCGCCGCTTTTCCATGAAATGCCGCCGGCACATGGCGACATAGCGGTCGTTCCCGC
>NZ_DASWTD010000413.1:0-10122 GCF_036402335.1 Sphingopyxis sp.
CCGCGCGCCGGGTGTCGGGGACGTTCCGGCGCGACGATCCGCGCGGCTTCGCCGACGCGCTCGCGGCGAGTTTCGGGCTCGAGGTCGAAGCGGCCGCCGATGGAAGCTTCGTGCTGCGTACCGCCGCGCCGGACGGCTCACCACCATCCGGGGGTCTGTGAAAAAGTCACAGGGTTAATTCCGCGATCGACGTCTCATCGGTCGAAGGGGGCACGCAAGGTGCCCGCTCGATCGGGAGACGATGATGCGAAACGGGGATTTACTCACTTTCTTGATGGGCTCGGCAGCGGTGCTCGCGCCCGCACCGGCGCTGGCCCGCGAGACGCCGCCGCCGGCCAGCCAGCAGGTGCGGCTGCCCGCGCAATCGCTCGGCGCGTCGCTGCGCATCGTCAGTACGCAGTTCGGACGCAATATCAGCATGTCCTCGGATATTGTCGCAGGCCGGAGCGCTCCCGCGATCGACGGGCGCTACAGCTTCGAGGAGGCCGTCGCGGTGCTCCTGCGGGACACCGGCCTGGTCGCGGTCCCCGCCGGGCAGGGGCTCGCTATCCGGCGCGCGCGGGCCGCGGCGGCAGGAGAAGGCGATCCCGTCCCGGACGAAGATATCGTCGTGACCGGCAGCCGCATCCGCGGCGCCCCGCCCGCCGGCGCCCGCGTCGTTACCATCGACCGCGCCGATATCGAGCAGAGCGGCTATGCGACGACCCAGCAGATCGTGCAGGCGCTGCCGCAGAATTTCGGGGGCGGGCTTAACGAGGGGACGATCGGCTTCACGTTGCGCGGCAACAGCAACGCCAATCTAGGCTACGGGTCGAGCGTTAATCTGCGCGGGCTCGGCGCGACTTCGACATTGACCCTCGTCGACGGCAATCGTGTGGCCCTTGGCGGCGTGTCGGGGATGTTCGTCGATCTTTCGCTGATCCCGGCCTCGGCGATCGAACGCGTCGAGGTCCTCGCCGACGGCGCGTCGGCGATCTACGGTTCGGATGCGGTGGCGGGGGTGGTGAACGTCCGGTTGCGAAACGATTATGAGGGGGCTGAAACGCGCGCGCGCTTCGGTTCGGCCAAGGGTTTCGAGGAGTGGCAGTTCGGCCAGATCGTCGGGGCGGGCTGGTCGAGCGGCCATCTGACGCTCGGTTATGAATATTATCGGCGCGGCAATCTTGCCGCGTCGGACCGGGCCTATGTCACCGAGGATCTGCGCGCCTTCGGCGGCCCCGACTATCGCAAGAGCTTTGCAAACCCCGGTACGATCATCGCCGCCGACGGATCGGTCTGGGGTATCCCGCGCGGGCAGGATGGATCGAACCTCGCGCCCAGCGACCTTCTCGCGGGACAGCCCAATCTCGCCGACGGGCGCGCGAACAGCGATATATTGCCGCGGCAAGAGCGTCATGCCGCTTTCGCGTCGTTGACCCAATCGCTCGCGCCCTGGCTACGGTTCACCGCGCAGGGCTTCTATGCCGAGCGCGATAGCGTTCTTCGGGTGACGCCCGATAATTATGGCAATATCATCGTGCGGCCGGACAATCCCTTTTACGTCGATCCGATCGGGACGGGAAAGCCGGTCGTGGTCAACTATGATTTCACGAGCGATCTGGGGCCGCAGCAGCGGCTCGCCCATGTCAGCGCCTGGAGCGGCAACGCCGGGCTCGAGGCGACGGTCGGGCGCTGGCGCGCCGAGCTGCGCGGCTCCTATGGCGTTCAGCGCGAGCGAAATCGTTCGATCAATATCCCGAACTATTATCATTTGGGCCAAGCGCTCGCCGACCTCGACCCGGCGACCGCCTATAACCTGTTCGGCGACGGGTCGGTTACGCCGCGCGCGACGGTCGAACGGGTTCGCGGCTTCAACCAGAGCGAAGGGACGTCGCGCGTCGGGTCGGTGGCGCTGAAGCTCGACGGGCCGTTGTTCGAGCTCCCGGGCGGCCCCGCACGGCTCGCGGTCGGCGGCGAAATTCGCTGGGAGCGCTACAATGCGAGCTCGCTCAACTATGATCGCTCGCCCGCGCCGGTCGATGGCGGCTCGGCGGGATTTCCGATCAACCGGCGCGTGGCGGCGGGCTACGCCGAAGTATCCTTGCCGCTGGTGGGGCCTGAGCAGCATATTCCGCTCGTCGAGGGGTTCGACCTGTCGCTCGCGGGGCGGATCGAGCGCTACGATGACTTCGGCACGACCGCCAACCCGAAGATCGGCGCGACGTGGAAGATCGGCGGCGGGCTCGCGCTACGCGGAAGCTGGGGCAAGTCGTTCCGCGCGCCGGGTTTCGCCGACATTCGGACGGGCCGCGGAACCGCCGCCTATATCCCGCTGCCGGTTCCCGATCCCGCGTCACCGACGGGCACGACGAACGTGCTCGCGCTGATCGGCTCGAACCCCGAGGTCGGACCCGAAAAGGCCGATACCTGGACCCTCGGCGCGGTCTATGCTCCACCTTCGCTGCCGGGTCTCCGGTTCGATATCGGCTATTTCGACATCAGCTACCGGAACCGGATCGCGAATCTCGCGACCGACTATATGTCGTTTCTAACCAATCGCGCGCTCTACCAAGCACTGATCACCGACGATCCGTCACCCGATCTTCTCGCGCGCTATTATGGCGACGGGAATTTCCGCAACCCGTTTGCCATCCCCGCCGGCGCGATCCGCGCGATCGTCGACGGGCGCACGCTCAATCTCTCGTCGGTGCATATGAACGGGCTCGATTTCGATCTCGGCTACGGCTTCAGCGAGGGCAAGAGCGCGGTCGCGGCGGGCGTGAGCGGCGCGTGGATCTTTCGCCAGCGCCAGCGCATCACCCCGACCGCGCCGTCCGAGAATGTCGTGTCGACGACGGGCAATCCGGTCGATCTGCGTCTGCGCGGGCGGCTGACACTATCGAATGGACCGTGGAGCGTTGCGTCCTTCGTCAACTTTGTGAACGGTTATCATAACACGTCGGTCTTGCCGGCGGCGCGGGTCTCGAGCTGGACCACCGTCGATGTGCAACTTGCCTACGATCTCGACAGGCTTGTGCCGGGCACCCGGCTTGCGCTCAGCGTCTCGAACCTGTTCGACCGCAAGCCGCCCTATGTCGAAAATGCCAATATCTTCTCGGCATCGGGATATGATCCCGACAATGCGAGTCCTGTCGGGCGGCTCGTCGCGCTGCAGCTGGTGAAGACATGGTAGGCGCGTTGTTTCCTGCGGCCGTCCTGCTTGCCGCCGCCGCTCCGGTCGAGCATGGGCAATCCAGGGCCGATTCGGTCCTCCCCGGTTCGGCTGGTAGCGGACCGAGCATAAGCGAGCTCGTCGAGATCACCGACATGTCGAGCATCGCTATCTCGCCCGACGGGCGGTCGATCGCCTTTCGCATGGAGCGCGCGTCGGTCGCGGCGAATGATTTCGCGCTCGGCTGGTACATCGTGCCGACCGACGGGTCGGCGCCGCCGCGGCGGATCGCCGACGCCGGGGAGGGTAACCGCCGCGACGGCGAACTCGCGACCGAGCCGCCGGTGTGGTCGGCGGACGGGCGCGCGATCCTGTTCCGCAAGGTGGCCGGCGGCGAGGTGCAGATCTGGCGCGCCGAAGCCGACGGCTCGAAAAGCGAGGCGCTGACCCGCGACGCCGCCAACGTCCGGCGTTTCGCGCTCGGCCCGAAACCGGATACGATCGTCTATTCGGTCGGGGCGACGCGCGCGGCGATCGAGGAGGCCGAAGAGCGCGAATATGACGAAGGGGTCCTGGTCGATGCACGCGTCGATCCCGCGCGTCCGCTTTATCGCGGCGCACGGATCGAGGGACGGCTCGCGAGCGATCGTTTTTCAGGCCGCTGGTTCACCTTCGGGACGCTGCTCGCGAATGCACCATCCGCCTATCGGCTGCTCGATCTTCGAACAGGCGCCATGCGGGAGGCGACGCCGGAAGAAGCCACGCTGATCGCCGAGACGCCGCGCTCGCCCGATATCGGTAACCCGAGGCCCGTCACCGCCGAAGCGCGATCGGGGGATCGCCGCGGCGACGCGCTTGTCACCGGCGAGGATTTTGTCTCGCGGCTTTCCGTGCGCCGCCCCGACGGCCGGCAGATCGATTGCGCGTCTCCGCAGTGCCGGCGGCGGATTGGCCGGATCGCCTGGCAAGGCGGGCGTGACGCAGTCGTCTTCCTGTCCTCCGATCGCGAGGGCGGGCAAGTCTTCCATCTGTGGACGCCGGGAGACGGGAAAGTCCGCCGGATTGCCGGCGGGGCCGGACGCTGGGGCGGCGGTCGTGACAGGGCGGGCTGCGCCGTCGATGCCGCCGCGATCTACTGCGTCGCGGCCGACGCGAACGAACCGCCGCGCCTCGTTCGCGTCGCACTGTCCTCGGGCCGGGTGACCACGCTCGCCGATCCCAATCGGGTCCTCGCCCGGCCCGGAACGTTGCAGTTCGAGGCGATGCACTGGTCGGGGCCGTCGGGGCAGGCGTTCACCGGACAGTTGATGCTGCCCCCAGGCGAACAGGCCGGCTTGCCCCTTTTCGTCACCTATTATCTTTGTGACGGATATCTGCGCGGCGGCGTCGGCGACGAATTCCCGCTCCGCCAGTTGGCGGCGTCGGGGATCGCGGTGCTCTGTATCGATCGCGTTCCCATGCGTGCCGGGCTCGCGAATCCGGTCGAACAATATCGGATCGGGCAGGAAGGCGTCGGCGAAGCAGTGCGGATATTGGCCGAACGCGGGATCGTCGACCGGTCGCGCGTCGGCATGGGCGGGGTGAGCTTCGGCGGCGAAACCACGATGTGGATCGCGCAGAACAGCGATCTGCTTGCGGCGATCTCGATCGGGAATACCTTGCTCTCGCCCGCCTATTATTGGTTCAATGCACTGCCGGGCAGCCTGATCCCACCGCTCCTCAAGCAGGTCTGGGGCATCGGCCGCCCCGAAGACGATCCGGCGCGCTGGGAATTGCTTTCGCCCGTATTCGCGACGGACAAGATAGGCGCACCGCTGCTGATGCAGCTTCCCGAACGCGAATTCCGCTTCAACGTCGAACTCGCCGCGCGCCTTGGCCAGGCGGGCAAGCCGGTCGAACTCTGGGCCTTTCCCGAGGAGACTCATCTCAAATATCAGCCGAAGCACAAGGCGGCGATCTATGCGCGCAATCTCGACTGGTTCCGCTTCTGGTTGCAGGGTTTTGTCGATCCCGATCCGGCGAAGGCCGAGCAGTATCGGCGCTGGCAGGCGATGCGGGGAGCCGCTCAGGATGGGGCGCCCGCAACGCCGCGTATCCAGCCCTCGGTATCCACGATCGGGAGCAGCCGGTAGAAGAGCTGGTCGCGATTGGCGAGGGGGTGCGCAAGGCAGGCTTCGATCGTGCCCCGATCGAGGAGGCCCGCGCCCGCGAGCAAACCATCGAGCAGGAATGAACGGAGCTTTGGGCGGTTGAGCTCGAAGGTCCGGGCGCAAAAGGCATCCATGGCGCCCTTTGTTCGCCGCTCGATGATGGCGCGGGGCAAATCACCGCGAAATGCCTCGCGGGCAACTGCCCGGTCGCGGCCGCCCGCTACCCAGAGCCAGGTCGGAACCGTAAGGCAGGCCTCGACGACGGGCTGCGAGAGGAGCGGAAAGAGCGACGGAGCCACCGCGTGCCGACCATAGCCTTCGAGATGGGCATAGGAGGCGAGGATTGCATGGATGTGCGCGCGGGTTCCGGGCGGCGCACCCTCGGGTTCGTCGAGCCATGGATGATGATCCGGCGCGGCGGGCAGAAGGGCGTCGTTGAGGAAGTGCCGGTTGCGTTTCCAGATGGGAACCGGTCGCCCGCGGCGGCGTCGGCGGCGCGCCATGCGCGCGACGGTCCAGACATTATCGCCATGGACTGCGGCAATGTCACGGATTGTCGTTGCCAGGCCGACGGTCATTCCGTGCGCCTGGAGCCGGTCGATTGCCGGAGCGACGGTGCCGAGCGAGCAGAAGACGCAGTCGCCGCCGGTTCCATTGATGAAGGCCTCCACGCGATGTTCGCGGCCGCGCAGCGCAAAGGATCTGTCGGCGAGCCGCAGCATCGCGAGCATCCCGGGGCGGGCCTCGACGCGCGGCGCGACCTCGGTGAGATCGATATCACCCTCCACGAGCGTCTCGATCAACGGGATGTGCGTGCGCTCGGCGACGGCGCGCGCGTAAAGCCGCTCATCACCTTCGGCGCCCGGCGTCGCGAGGTTGAGCGCGACAGCGTTGGCTTGGGCCGCCGCGAGCGCAGCGGCGACGATCGAGGAGTCGAGCCCGCCCGAGAGCTCGAGCGCGACCTTGCCGCCGGGCGGCACGAGCGCTGCGGTCGCACGTATCACCGCGTCGTGCACTCGCGCGGCGGCGTCTTCGAAGGTGGCCGCTCGGCGTTCGCGCGTCGTGAATGCCCATGGCGACCAGAGAGTCGAACGTTCAGATCGTCCCTCGTGCTCCATTGCACATTCGCCCGGCAGGATCTCGTCGATGCCCGATATGCCGGTCGCGCCGGTGTGAAGGTGTGCGAAGGCGAGATGATGCGCGACGGACGACCAGTCGATCGCTGGACGTACCGGGCCGGGCTCGAGCAGATATTCGATGTGCGACGCGATGCAGACGAGCGGCCCGCGCCGGATGCGAAAGGCGTGGACGCCGCCCGAGGGCGAGCGGAATGCGGCGACGCTTCGCTCGTCCGCTGACAGGGTGAGAGCGACATAGTCGCCCCAGTAGCGATCTACTGGCACGATTCCGCTGGCAGCGATCGCATCACCATCCCGCATGTCGGCACGGGCCGACCTCGCTGCGCGAAACAGGTCGCCGACGATGAGCCCCCGCTCGCTGGCCTCGACGTGCCGCGTATCCGCCGCCGTCAGCACCGTGAGCGGGCCGCGATCGAAGACGGGGGCGAGCTTGCCGGAATCGATGGCACGCCGTTTGAGCCGGGCCGCGACATCCGAACCGGCGGGGTCGATAAGAGCAAGGAAGCGGGCCGGCGTCATAGCGCGAGGATCGGAGAGAAAGCGCGCGCGTGGTCGAGCGCGTCGTTGAGCACGACGTCGCCCGATTGCGCCCAGCAATGCGCCGCAAAAGGCCATGCTTCGACACCGAATATGAGGGTCGGAAAGCATCCGCGGCGGCCGGCGAAGCGCAGGAAGGCGAGCGTATCGGGCAGGCATTGAGGGGCAAGCGGGACGAAGCGGCGATAACGGTCGAAGCGCCGCGCGAGATCGGCGGCGCCGATCTCCGATGCAGCGGACCCGCGCGAACGTTCGACGTCGGCGAGGATCGAGGCGAGCGAATGGCGACGGAGCGTGCGGTGCGCTGCGAAGGCCAGATGCGCGACCTCGATCGCCTCGGCCAGGTCAAAGCGTCGGCGCGGTCCTTCGCCTTCGATCGCGCTTGCGAGCGGAGTGGCTGGCATCGTGGGATCAATGACGGGATCGCCCGGGGGGCGCCGCTCGACGAGGCCGAGCTGTTCGAGCCGGCCCAAGTATCCGGGATCTACCGGACCGGCCTGGCGTCCGGCGACCCAGTCGAGCGCGAAGGCGGTTCCGGCGTCCACCTTCCAATAGCGATCGCGGCCCGTGTCGAGGAGGATCGCGCAGCCCGCGAAGCTGCGATGCGAGATGCCGGCGCGCATCCTGAAACCACTCATCGTCCGCCTCCAGAAGCGCGGACGGGCCTGAGCCCGCCCGCACCCTTGTCAGTCCTCGTCGCTGATGCCCTCGCGCACCTGCGTGAAAGCGCTGAGCTCGATCTGGAAATCGGGCGGTCCCTGCGTTTCGACGCTGGCAGCGCCGAGATCGATCAGGTCGGACGGTTCATAGTCGGGTTTCATGAGGCTTCTCCTCGATGCCGCGGAATTGCGGCACGGGGAAGCCTAGGAAAGCGGCGCGGCTATCCGAAATTTATACGCCTGCGATACACCGAATATTGCCGGGCTATAATCGCGCTTCAGGCGCGCCGGTAGATCGCCTCGACGATTGCGGGGACGAGCGCCATGCGCTGCCGGTGATACGCGGCGATGCCGCGTGCGATCGCGGGTGCATCGCCGGCCCCGACCAGCGCGCCGAGATCGGCCAGATCGCGTTCGGCCTCGGGGGCGACCGAATACTCGGCGATGCGGGCGACGTTGAGCCGGTCGCTCGCCGCCGCGACCTGGCGGCCGACTTCTGCGAGCCCCGAGCGCATGGCAACCAGGCCGAACAGTGTCCGGAGACGAACGGCATATTCCTCCTCTGCGCGCGGTTCGACCTCGCCGGGCGCGGCGGCGGGCCATCGTCGCAGCGCGATGCGAAGAAG
This sequence comes from Sphingopyxis sp., assembly GCF_036402335.1. Taxonomy (GTDB): domain Bacteria; phylum Pseudomonadota; class Alphaproteobacteria; order Sphingomonadales; family Sphingomonadaceae; genus Sphingopyxis. The sequence continues at coordinate 8,263 of NZ_DASWTD010000413.1, forward strand.
CGCGCCGTTCCACTGGAGGAGATCGCGCAGCGCGGGCTCGGTCACGAGCGGCAGCTGAAACCCCTCGGCGGTGCGCATCTCGACGATATGCTCGCCGGCAAGCCGGTGCAGCGCATCGCGTACTGGCGACACGCTGCTCGCGAGCGTCGCCGCGAGCTTCCTCGGTTCGAGCCGCTCGCCCGGCGGAACATCGCCGCCGAGCAGGCGGGCCTTGAGCGCCTCGTAGACGCGCTCCGAGGTGACGCCGGCGTTCATCGCCCGCGCCGCTGCTCCGCGACGAAGGCTTCGACGAGCCCCTGCTGGTCGGGCCGCAAGGCATCGATTGCGCCGATGCACGAGGGGATAGGATCGCCCAGCAGGACCGAGGGGCATTGTCCTTCGAAATTGCCGAGATTGGGCCGGTGCTGGCTATAGCCGACGAGCGCGGCCAGCTCGGGGTCGAAGTGGCGCGCGACCTCGGGTGGATAGGCGAGCCATTGATTCTCGTAAGGCTTCAGCCAGCCGAGGCAGTAGCTCACGATCATGCCGCGGCGAATGTCACGGCTCCGGTTTTCGCCCGCGCCGTGAAGCGTCGAGCCGAGGAAGAGCAGGGCTGACCCGGGTGCCATTTCGGCGACCACGGGATTGTCTGCCGGGGCAGGGCCGAGCGCTGCTGCCGCGTGGCTTTTAGGCCAGATCAGCGTCGCGCCATTGTCGGTTCGATAGTCGGTGAACGGCCACATTATGTTGACCAGATATTCGGTCTCGCCGATCGCGCCGCGCCACATGTCCTGGTCGCGGTGCGGAAGCTGTGGCAGCGCGCCGGGGTGGAGCGCGATTGCCTGCGTGAGATTGAGCTGGATGCGCTCGCACCAGGGCGCGAGCATTTCTTCGGCGATGCCGAGAATCAGCGGATGGCGGACGAACGCATCGGCTAGAGCGGATCGCAGGAGAAGCCGTCCGAACCGCTTGGTGCGCGTGCCGTAGAAGCCGCCTTCGCAGAACGGTGTCGCCTCGAAGTCCGGACGCAGTTCCTCGTCAAGTTGCCGCACCAGTGCTTCGGGGACGGCGTCGGGAACGACGCAATAGCCCTCGCGCGCGAGTTCGGTCGACCATTTGCCGAGACTGGTTTCGGCGGCTCGCAGGGTTTCAGAGCGCATGCTGCGGCTCCCGTATTTGGGCCGGGCGCACGCCGATGCCGGCTTCAGCGAGCAGGCGCGGCGTGTCGTCGTCGATCTCGATCGTCAGCGCGCCGAGCTTCCTGCCGCGCACCATGCGTGCGGGGCCGAGCGGTCGGGCGCGCCAGCCGAAGGCGAGGATCTGCTCGAGCCAGCCCGTCTCGGCGACCCCGGTGTAGCGCTCGATACCCTCGGCGAGCGCGAACGCGGCGAGTGCCATGACCAGCCGGTCGCGTGCGAACCGGCGTTTCTTCGCGCGGATATGACGGTCGAGGCAGAAACGCGTCACCTCGTAGATACGGGGGCCGCGCGGGACCTCGCCGTCGCAGAGCGGCGCATAGAGATCGGCGAGGATATGCGGCCGCGTCGTCGGCAACAGCCGCGCCGAGGCGAGATGCCGGCCCGCGGGGTCGGTCACGACGAGATAGATCGCATGTTCGTCGTCGAACTGGTCGACTTCGAACCGGTCGGCGAGGACTGGAACGTCCCAGCCGAGCAGGTCGACGAACACGTCCTTGCGCGCCGCGAACATCGCGCGCAGCACCTCGTCCTCCGTTGCGGAACAATCGGCTTCGGTCAGATGCAGCATGTTGGAAACTCCCGTCTTGCGTGTGCACGGGAGGGTCGGGGTCAGGGCGCGGTCGCGCTATTCCCAGAAATGGGCATATCAATGCCCGAGGATGTCGGAGAAGCTGATGATCCC
>NZ_DASWTD010000414.1:0-1529 GCF_036402335.1 Sphingopyxis sp.
AACGCCCGGTCACAGCCCGGTCAGCCGGTAGAATCCCGTCCGTGCACGCGCCCACCAATCCCCCTCGCCGACATCGGCGGCGGCGAGCAGTGGCGTCGTCTGTGGCGGCAAGCCGTCGGGCGTGACCACGAGGTCGGCCACCGGCGTCCCGCGCGTGACGGGCGCCGTCAGGGGGACGTTCGAGCGCATGACGGCGCGGTAGCCCCCGGCATAGCCTTTGGGAACCGTCATCCGCACCGCGATACCCGTTTCGGTCGCGACGACAGGCTTCATGCCCTTGCCGACGTCGATGCGGCCGAGACTCGTGCCGGCGGGGACGAGTTCCCTGCCCTCCCATTCGTCGAAGCCCCATTTCATCAGCCGCTCGGCCTCGTCGCGCCGCGCCTTTTCGCTGCTCATCCCCGCCACCACCATGATCAGGCGGCGGCCGTTCCGTTTCGCCGAGCCGAGGAAACAATAGCCCGCTTCGGCGGTGTGGCCGGTCTTGAGCCCGTCGGCGCCCTCGAACCGCCCGAGGATCGGGTTGCGGTTGCGCTGGACAATCGGCTTCCCCTCGGGCGATGTGCCGTGCTGGAGTTTCGGCAGCGAGAAATAGCGCGCATAACCGCCCGGATGATCGCGAATTAACCGGTCAGCGAGCGTAATCAGATCGGCGGCACTGACCTTGGTCACCCCGCCGTCAGGCCAGCCGTTGGGGGTCCCGAACCGACTCGATTTCATTCCAATATCAGCAGCTACTGCATTCATTCTTTTGACAAATGCTTCCTCGCTGCCATCGATGCCCACCGCGAGCACCGCAGCGGCGTCGTTGCCCGAAACGGTGATCAGCCCCTTGAGCAGCTCGTCGACCGACACTTTCTCGCGCGGGCGCAGGAACATCGTCGACCCGCCGCTGCTGCCGTTCCATTTCTTCCATGTCGCTTCGTCGACGGTGAACTGCTTGTCCCGGCTGAGCTCGCCCTTCCGGATCAGGTCAAGCACGACATAGGCGGTCATCACCTTGGCCATCGACGCGGGTGCGAAGCGCTTGTCGGCGCCGCGCGAAAAGAGGATCGCGCCCGAATCGAGATCCTTCAGCATCACGATCGGTGCCTGCGTGACATAGAGCGGACGGCTGACCGGCGCATTTTTGGCCGGTGCGTTCCTGGCGCGCGCATCCTTCGGGGGCGCATCGCCCGCCGACGCCGCGGGAAAGGCAAAGGCGAGCGCGAGCAGGGTCAGCACCGCCGCGCTGCCTTTTGCGATGATTGTTGTCCGCCGCATGCTCCGGTTGTCAGCGGTCGCGCTGGACCACCGCGTCGCGGAAGCCCTTGGCCTTTGCCTTGCCGAGGGCGCTTTGTGCATCGGCTTCACTGGCAAAGGGGCCGACGCGCACGCGCCAGAGCTTGCCCGCCTTCGCGACCGATCCCCCGACCGATTTGGCCGCGGCGCTGGCGCGGGCCTCACTACTGAACGCGCCGACCTGGACGATATATTTGCCGCCGGTGGTGACCTGTGCTGGCTTTGCGGGCACCGCTTTCGCCGCCGGG
>NZ_DASWTD010000415.1:0-3895 GCF_036402335.1 Sphingopyxis sp.
ACCATGTTTCTGCTGACGATCGGCGCCGACGGAAATACGACCGATTGCCGGATCGTCGGCAGTTCCGGATTCCCGAGCCTCGACGCGCGAACATGCGAGTTGCTGCTGGCCCGCGCCACCTTCCGCCCGGCGAAGGACAAGGCGGGCCAAGCGGTGAGGAGTTTCTACATCAACAGAATCCGGTGGCAGCTCCCGCGATAGAGCCGTCATCTTTCTGTCATCGACTTGCGCTTGAGGCTCTGATTTCATGTCCGCCCGTTTGCGGCAGTTTTGAGGATTTCACGCATGTCGCAGCCCGACAAACGCGCCCTGCTCGCCGAAGGCCTTGCGGCCGGCGACGACGACGCCGCGCTCCACACGCGCCTCGTCGGTGCCGGCATCTCGGCGGCGGCGGCGAAATATGAGGTCGACCGGCTCTCCAAGGATCCGATGGCGGCGATGCTGCGGCGGCAGGCGGCGCGGATGGCGAAGCAGGGCTGGCTGCTCGCGAATCAGGAGCGGCTCGCGTGCGAGGGCGAGGGCGGCTTTGCGCTCGACGTGCTCGATGCCCCCGATGTCGATCATTTCTATCGCCATCATTACGAAGCGAACCGGCCCGCGAAGCTGACGGGCATCATCGACCATTGGACTGCGCTTCGTCGCTGGTCGCTCGATCATTTCGCTGCGGTCGCGGGCGATGCGGTCGTCGAGGCGCAGGTCGAGCGCGAGCGTAGCCCCGACTATGAACTCGCGAAGGACGATCATCGCCGCCTTGTCCGATTCGCCGAACTGATCGACTGGCTTCGCAGGGACGAGGCGAGCAACGACGTCTATCTCACCGCCTATAACGGCGAGACCAATGCCGCCGCGCTGGCACCGCTGTGGGACGATATGGCGCCGATCGATCTGCTCGAGCCGCGGACACGCGATGGCTTTTTCTGGCTGGGTCCCCGGGGCACGCTGACCCCCTGGCATCACGACCTCACCAACAATCTGCTGGTGCAGGTGATCGGCCGCAAGCGCGTGCGGATGGCGCCGCCGTGGGCGTTCGCGCGGATGCGCAACAGCCGGCACTGCTTCTCCGACTGGGGCAATGAAGCCCTGCCTGCCGGCAATGGCGATTCGGCCGTACCGCCGGTACTCGAAACAGTCATCGGGCCCGGCGAAGCGATATTCCTGCCCGTCGGCTGGTGGCATCAGATCGAAGCGCTCGACCTGTCGGCGAGCATGAGTTTTACCAGCTTCCGCCGGCCCAATACCCATGTCGAGGATTATCGGTCGTGGGGCGCGCTTTAGTCGAAACCGATATAAATTCTTCTTTATATGTAATATTTCTTCTTGCACGATATTTGGGTCGCGTCTAACGGCGCCGTCCCCGGCCAGTCGGCGGGGCGGACATCAACGGATCGGGGTTTCGCGAAGCCCGCCCGCATCGACCGGCGCTGCCGGCCCGATGTATGGATGCCGCCGCGTTTGGCCAGGTTGGCGGATGTAGCTCAGCGGAAGAGCGCCGGTCTTTGGGGCCGGAGGTCGCAGGTTCGAATCCTGTCGTCTGCTCCATTGGTTAGCTCAGTGGGAGAGCACAAGGTTTAGGTCCTTGGTGTCGCGGGTTCGAATCCTGCACCAAAACCGGTCCTTTGCACGACCAACAGCCTCTTAAGCTGTAACAGTCTCGAAAACTGTACTTTGCAATGAATGGGTTCGGGGACTGGCTTGCCGAAGAGAGGGCACCGTTATTTGACCGATGCCTTTGGGTAGAGGTCGGTGCCGGTGTCCGATCCGAAGCCATGCCGGAAGCTTGGCAGGTGATGACGGCCGCGCCGCGCCGGTGCCGGGCATCGGGGTTTTCGAACCCCGCCGCCCCGTGCTGGTCGCAGCAACGTCCGCTCGCGCCCTGTCCGCTCGCCGCCGTGCCGCCGGTCCCCGTGCCTTTGGGCTCGGGGAAATGTGCAACCCAAGAAAGAAAGGAAATCGGCGTGACGTGACGCGGATTGAGAATGGTGAATGAGATGATGAAGCAAATGATCGATAGCCTGATGGGCCGCAAGCGCGTGCTCATCGATGAAAATGAACGGGCGGTCTGGCTCTACAAGGGCGAGGTCCGCGGTATCCTGGGTGCCGGCGAACATGTGCTGAAGAACCGCGACGGTTCGCTGCGCATCGAACGCCAGCCGCTGACCCAGATGCTGTTCAAGTCGGCCTATGAGCAAGCGGTGCTCGACAAGCTGCCGGTCGATGCGGCGACGCATCTGACGGTGGTCCGTACGGCCGAGAACGAGGTTGCTGTCATCGAACGCGATGGAATCATCAACACCATTCTCGGCCCGGACGACAAGCTGATCCTGTGGACCGATGCGGGCCCGTGGAAGGCGGCGACCATCGACATCGCGGCGAACCCGCGGGTCGAGGCGAAGCTGCTCCAGCGGCTGCAGAAGGCCGGCAAGACGCAGCTCGTCACGCGCGTCGAGGTCGACGAGGGCAAGACCGCGCTCGTCAGCATCGACGGGCGGATGACCGGGCGGCTCGAGCCGGGCGTCACCGGCTACTGGAACCCGGGCCGGAAGATCGCCGCGAAGCTGGTCGATCTGACCCGCCAGGCGCTCGACGTCACGGGGCAGGAAGTGCTGACCCGCGACCGGGTGACGCTGCGGATCAACATCAGCGCGGAATACCGCGTGGTCGATCCGCTGCTCGCGACCACGAGCGTGAAGGACTTCGCTGACGCACTCTACCGGGCGCTGCAGCTGGCCTTTCGCAAGACGATCGGCGCGCTGACGCTCGACCAGATCCTCGAACAGAAGGGGATGGTCGATGCCGAGGCGGCGGACAAGGTCCGTGCCGACATGGCGATGATCGGGGTCGAGGTTTCGGACATTTCGCTCAAGGACGTGATCCTGCCGGGCGAGATGCGCGAGATCCTGAACCAGGTCGTCGCGGTGCAGAAGGAGGCGGAGGCGAATGTCATCCGCCGGCGTGAGGAAACGAACGCCACGCGCTCGCTGCTCAACACGGCGAAGGTCATGGCCGAAAACCCGGTCATGCTCCGCCTGAAGGAGCTCGAGGCGCTGGAAAGCATCGCGGGCAAGGTCGAGCGGCTGACGGTGACGAACGGTACCGAAGGCCTGCTCAACGACCTCGTGCGCCTGCGCGATTGAGCCTCGCGCGAAAAAAGGGAAGGGGCCGGCGAAAGTCGGCCCCTTTTTTCATGTTATCAGGATCGTAAATCCTTCGGCGTAAAGTGCGCGCATGGCGTTGATGAGCGATTTCCAGAAGCGACAAATCCGCGACACCGAACTGCGCCGGTTCGACCGCTGGTTCGTCGATACCGTCATGGGACCGGCGTATCGCGGGCGCGACGGGCGCGTGCGGGGCGTCAAGCCCGACGAGGTCGCACGCTGGCGGAGCGAGGTCGAGACGCATGTCGATGCGATGATCGCGTCGGCGCCGGTGCAGGCGGCATGGGCGATCGGCGCGCTCGTCGTGGTGGTGTTCGGCGGCGGCTGGCTGCTCGACATGCTCGCGATCCCGCAGCGTTTCCATGCTCCGGCGATCGGGCTCGGGGTTTTCGTCGTCGAGGTCGGCCTGATCGGAATCGAAATCTGGGACTATGTTGCCGGGTGGCGCGATCGCCGCGACGGCATCGAGGCGGCGGTCGCGGCGCGCGCGCCGCTGCCCATCGATCCGCAGCGGATCGGCAGCGGGCACAACTGGTTCCAGTCGGCATCGCTGGCGCTGGTCGTGCCGGTTATCCTGTTGACCTGTTTTTCGCACCTTGATGAGAGAATCATCGAACGCGTCGACTGGTGGGGTTGGATGCTCCTCGTCGTGCCGCTCGCTTGGGTGCTGCATTTCGCGGGCAAATTGTACGACCGGCGGATCAAGAACCTGCGCCGCTGAAGGTTGCCGGTTTGCCCTT
>NZ_DASWTD010000416.1:0-2728 GCF_036402335.1 Sphingopyxis sp.
TCCGGCCGACGGCGAAAACATCAACGAGCGCCGCAAGCTCGCGCTTAACGGCCATATCACGGTCGCGGCGATCTTCGCGGAGAAGCGTTTCGTCGAAAGCGCGATCAGCTACCGGGGTGTCCCGGTCGAGGATGAGCGCGAGGCCTTTATCGACGAGATGCGCGAAGCTGCCGAGCAGGCCGCGACCGGCCCCGCGCGCGACGAGGAAAAGCTGCGCGAGGCGATCCGCCTCGGCGTGCGGCGCGTCGCGACCGACTGGACGGGAAAGAAGCCCGTCGTCGATGTGATGCTCGTCGACATCTGAACGGGAACGACTGCAATGAAATGGACTTCGGCGCTCGCCATCTACCTGCTGTTCTGGGCGTTCAGCGCCTTCTTCGTGCTGCCCTTCCACGGCCGCCGTGCGAGTGATGACGCGACCCCGCTGGTCAAGGGGCAGGAACCGGGGGCTCCGGCGACTTTCCGACCGGGGCGTATCCTGTTGCAGATGACGATCGCTGCGACGATCACCTTCGTCCTCTATTACCTCGCCTATGTGAACGGCTGGGCCGATCCCGACGTGCTCAGCGGGCGCGCCTGAACGGCAGCTCGCGGCCGAGCCTCTGTGTCAGGTTTGGGGTGGAGAGGTGGAGAGCAGGAAGTCGCTCACCTCTTTCGTCATCCCGGACTTGATCCGGGATCCCTAGCCGCGCCCTCAGCCATGGACCCCGGATCAAGTCCGGGGCGATGATGGAGAGGGCAGTAACGGGTCGAACGTCGTCGCTCTAAACCGGCCACTCGTCATTGAGATCCAGGACGACGCCGGCAAGGTAGAGCGAACCGCAGATCAGAACATCGCCGGGCGCGCGATGGTCAGCGATGTGACGCAGCGCCGCGGCGGCATCGTCGCAGGGCTGCGCGTCGACGATGCCGAGAACGGACCGGACCCGGCGGCAAAGATCCCCGGGATCGTAATGGTCGTGCCCCGGGATCGGGACCGCCTGAAACGAGGCGATATGGCTGGCGAATGGCCGAAGGAAGCCCATGGCGTCCTTGTTCTTGAGCAGTCCGCATATGACATGCAACGGCGCGCGGCCGTCGAGCGCTTTTGCAAGTGCGACACCGGCGTCGGGATTATGCCCGCCATCGAGCCATGTGCCGGCACCTTCGGGCAAAAGTGCGGTGAGCGGGCCGGCACCAAGGCGCTGCATGCGACCGGGCCAGAAAGCGTCGGCAACGCCGGCGGCGATCTCGGTATCGGTCGGTTGAGGATCCGGGGCGAGGCGCAGCATGGCGATGGCGAGCCCTGCGTTGCGCATCTGGTGTGCGCCAGCCATGCGCGGGTGTAGCAGCGGCGCGACCGATCCCAGTCTGGAGGTCCAATGGAAGGCCTCGCCATCGGCTTCGAGCGCCCAGCCTTCATCTTCGGGGAAGAGCGTTGCGCCGACATCGGCGACCCTGGCGGCAATGGTATCGCGCACATGGGGCGGATAAGCGAGAGTCGCAACGGGGGTGCCGGGTTTGATGATCCCGGCCTTTTCCCACGCGATGCGCATCGCCGGATCGACGGGTGTCCCGGCTTCGGGGGCGAGCAGAAAGGCTTCGTGATCGATGCCGAGCGACGCGATGCCGGCCACTGCAGGAGGCGGGATGATGTTGGTTGCGTCGAGACGCCCGCCGAGGCCGACCTCGATGATGCAGTCGTCGGCGGGGGTACGTGCGAAGGCGAGGAAGGCGGCGGCGGTGGTGACTTCGAAGAAGCTCGCCTGCAGGTCGGCCGCCTCGTCGAGCACTTCTTCGAGCAGCGCCGCGAGCAGCGCGTCGTCGATCAGCGTCCCGGCGAGGCGGATGCGTTCGTTGAAGCGGACGAGATGTGGGCTGGTATAGCTGTGCACGCGGCGGCCCTGCGCTTCGAGAATTGCACGCAGATAGGCGCAGGTCGATCCTTTGCCATTGGTCCCGGCGACATGAAAGGTACGCGGGAGTTGTAACTGGGGGTTGCCGAGGCGTGCGCAGAGTTCGGCGATTCGTTCGAGACCGAGAATGTCACGTCCCGGCGACAGCGCGGCGAGGCGATCGAGCTGGATCTGGACCGCGGGGTCGGAGCTATGGGCGTGGTCGGGCATTTTCAAGCCTTGATAGTGCCTATCGCGCCTTCGTCATGCCGGACTTGATCCGGCATCCATTACCGCGCCGCCGAATGGACCCCGGATCAAGTCCGGGGTGACGAAAAGAGGTTGGCGGTGTGCCTTACGCAGCCTTTTCGGGCGCCAGATAGCCGATCAGGCGGCCCAGCGTCTCGGGAAGCTCCTTGCGGTGCACCACCATGTCGATCATCCCGTGATCGAGCAGATATTCGGCGCGCTGAAAGCCTTCGGGCAGTTTCTCGCGGATGGTGTTCTCGATCACGCGCTGGCCCGCGAAGCCGATCAGTGCCTTGGGCTCGCTGATCTGGATGTCGCCCAGCATCGCATAGCTCGCGGTGACGCCGCCCGTGGTCGGATCGGTAAGCAGAACGATATAGGGCAGGCCCGCGCGGCGCAGGCGTGCAAGTGCCACCGTCGCGCGCGGCATCTGCATCAGCGAGAGCGTGCCTTCCTGCATACGCGCGCCGCCCGCGGCGGTGATCGCGATATAGGGGACGCCGCGCCGGATCGCGTCCTCGACCCCGGCGACGAACGCTTCCCCGACGGCGACGCCCATCGACCCGCCCATGAAGGCGAAATCCTGGACGCCGATCACGACGGGT
>NZ_DASWTD010000417.1:0-1656 GCF_036402335.1 Sphingopyxis sp.
CTCCGGCGTCCCCGCGCCCGACCTCGCCCACAAGGACGAGGAGATCGCCTGCTTCACCTGTCACCTCAGCTGGACGACGAGCTGCGGCGGCTGCCATTTGCCGATCGAGGCGAACTGGAAGACCAAGATGCACCATTTCGAGGGTGAGGAGACGCGCAACTTCGCGACCTACAACCCGCAGGTGGCGCGCGACGAGATGTTCCAGCTCGGCCGGCACCAGCTCACCAAGCCCGGCGAGCCCGGCCCCGATGGCGAGGTGCGCGGCATCATCACGCCGGTGCGATCGACCTCGGCGCTCGTCCTCTCGTCGACCAACATCAACCGCGAGCGCATCTATGTGCAGCAGCCGCCGATCTCGTCGGCCGGTTACTCGAGCCAGGCTTTCGCGCCGCATTTCCCGCACACCGTCCGCCGCTCCGAAACCAAGCAGTGCAGCGACTGCCACCTGTCGGCGGCCGACGATAACAATGCGATCATGGCGCAGCTCAATCTGCTCGGCACCAACTTCGTCAATTTCGTCGGGCTCAACGTCTGGTCGGGTCAGGAAAACAGCTTCCAGGCGACGCGCGTCACCGAATGGGACGAGCCGCAGGCGGTGATCGGCAGCTATCTCCAGAAATATGCCTATCCCGATTACTGGAAACTGCACGTCGAACAGAACGGCCGCGAACTCAAGAACTGGGTGCGCGGCAAGACTTTCGACAAGAAGGGTTCGGGCGAAACGCACGCGCTCGAGGAGTTTGCGAACATCGTGCAAGGGACGAGCGGCCGGGTGAACTGCCTGCAGCAGCGCGGCGAATATATGTTCGTGGCGGAGGGTAAGGGCGGCTTCCGCGTCTATGACGTCGCCTCGATCGGCAACAAGGGCTTCTCCGAACGCATCGTCCGCGCGCCTTTCTCGGCGCTCGGGCAGGATACGCATGTGAAGACGAAGAATGCGACGTGCATGGCGATCGCGACCACCCAGCCGGTCAGCGTGGCGCGCAACGCGAATATCGTGAAGAATTTCCCCGAGAATCACGAACAGGTGATGCACGACATCTACCGCTATGCGGTGATCACCGACAGCGTCGAAGGGCTGGTGCTCGTCGACATCGACACGCTCGCCGACGGCGAATTCCGCAACAACAAGTTCAAGCGTGCGCTGACGTGGAACGAGGGCAATGTGCTGGCGGGGGCGCGGCATGTGACGCTCGCGGGCAGCATGGCCTATATCACCACCGGCGCGGGGCTGGTCGTGCTCGACCTCTCGACGCCGCTCCAGCCGAAGGTCACGGCGCAGCTGCCGCTGACCGACGCGCGCGCCAGCGCGGTGCAGTTCCGTTACCTGTGGGTCACCGATGCCGAGGGCGTGAAGCTGTTCGACGTCACCAATCTGGCGCAGCCGGTTGCGGTGCCGTCGGGCACGGTGCGGCTTGCCAATGCGCGCAAAATCTATGTGGCGCGCACCTATATGTATGTCGCGGCGAAGGCCGACGGGCTCGTGATCGTCGATGTGACGCGCCCCGCGGCGCCGATCGTCTGGCCGGGGCTAACCTTTGGTGGCATGCTCAACGATGCCGAGGATGTGATCGTCGCCTCGACCAATGCGTCGCTCTTCGGCTATGTCGCCGACGGGCGGAACGGCATCAAGGTGTTGCAACTCACCAGCCCCGA
>NZ_DASWTD010000418.1:0-4056 GCF_036402335.1 Sphingopyxis sp.
CGCTGCTGCGATACGACCGGGTGGGGTTGCCGGGAAATTTCTTGTCGGTCACGTTCGGGTCATTCTCGAATGCCCCGGTCGGCTCTACGGCATACACACGCGGGACTGCATCGCCCTCGGTGAGTTCCGCCGCGATTTCGGCGGCAAGCCCCGCACCGTCGACAAGGGCCGTGAAATAGATGTGGTTCATCACCACTTCGGAACGATAATTCGACCGGAAGCCCGCGGTCAGGAAATCGCCCACGCGCAGATCGGCAATCGTGCCGTGGAAAAACGGACCCTCGTCCAGCACTTCGGTCATCGTTATCGTCCTTGCCTTGCGAGCCTGTTTGGTCCGTGAGCCAATGTCCGCGATCGGTCGATAGCGGCTATCGGGCCAGCAACCCGCCCGCCAGCAGCATCGCCACCCGTACATCGATGCCGCAGCCTTCGGCGCGTTTCGCCGCGACAAAATCGGCGATGCTATCCAGCGGGACGCGGTGGACAATGATATCCTCGCTATCGACCCCGCCGCCTTCGCCGACCTTGGTCAGCCCGGTCGCGACGAGCAGGGTAAAACTTTCGCTGACCATGCCGGGCGAGCTGTAGAATTCGCCGACGGTGCGCCAATCGTCGGCGCGATAGCCGGTTTCCTCTTCGAGTTCGCGCGCAGCTGCGATTTCCGGGGCCTCACCCGCCGTGTCGTCGCCGACCAGCCCCGCCGGCAGTTCGAGGCAGCTTAGTTTGAGCGGCACGCGATATTGCTCGACGAGGATGACGTGGCGGCCGCCTTCGTCTTCGTCGATCGCGAGGATTACCGCCGCGTGGATGCCGCGCGAACGCGAGACATATTCCCACGTCCCCTGCTGTTTGACCGTGATGAAGCGGCCTTCCCACCGCGTCTCGATGGGGGTGTCCTCGCCGGGACGGCTCATGGCGGTTCCTTTTAGAGTTCGATCAGGCGGTCGGGCAGTTCGTTCGGATTTTCGCTGCCGCGCGGGAAATGCTCTGCGAGCACGATGCCCATCTGACGCACCGCCTCGGCCATGCCCTCGCCGGGCCGGCCGGCGCGAACGCGTTCGATCAGCGCCGCCATGGCGTCGCCCCACACGTCGGCGGAGACTTTCGCGGCGATCGCTTCGTCGGCGACGATGTCGGCACGATGCTCCTTCAGGCTGACGTACAAGAGCACCCCGGTGCGCCCGATCGTCTTCGCCTCGGTGCCGACCTTGAACAGGCCGATCGCGCGGGCGCGGACGCGCTGTGCCTTGATCGCGCGCGGCGTCAGCGCCATCCGCAGGGGGCGCCACAACAGGATCAGCCACGTGCCGATCCATTTAAGCACGCCGACGGCAATAACGGTCCCAAGCCATTGATTGGCGGTGAGCTCATGTCCCCAGCCGCCGGTCAGCCGGTCGTACAGGCCGCGATAAAATTCGGGGAACAATGCGATCACCGACATCGCAACGAAGGCGATGATGCTCGCCCAGACGAGCGCGACATCGTCGTAATCGTTCGACTTTGCCGCGACGACGGTAACGATCTCGCCGCTCGTATGCGCCTCGGCCGCGGCGACCGCCGCGGTGACGATATCATGATCGGCCTCGCTCACATGGCTGATTTTCTGTGGCATTTTCCGCGCTCCCTACCAGCCGCCCGAGGCGCCGCCGCCCCCGAAGGAACCGCCGCCGCCCGAGAAGCCGCCGAAGCCGCCGCCCCCGCCGCCGCCCCAGCTCGAACCGCCGCCGCCCCATGAAGAGCCGCCGCTGCCGCCACCCCAGTCGTCGCCGCCCCAGATGATAATCGGGGCATCCCACGGCCGGCCCTTGCGGCGTTTCTTGCCGCGCCGTCCGAGGCGCGACAGCATCGGCAGGATGAAGAAGAAAAAGACGATGAAGCCGACAAAGAAGAGGCCGCCCCAGTCGCCGTCGTCGGCGCGGTCGCGTTCGGCGGAATCGGCTGCTGCGGCGCGTGCCGCGGCTTCTTCGGGCGGCAGCTGGATCTGCTGCGCGATCGCGTTGACGCCGTCCTGGATCCCGCCGGGCATGTCGCCCGCCTTGAACTTCGGCGTCACGACGTCGCGAATGATCCGGCCCGACAGCGCATCGGTGAGGATGGGTTCGAGCCCCAAGCCGACCGAGATGTTCATCCGCCGCTCGTTGGGCGCGATCAGGAAGACGACGCCATCGTCCTTGGTTTCGTCGCCAATTCCCCAGGCACGGCCGAGCTTGTAGCCATAGTCGGCGATATCATTGCCCTCGAGGTCCGTGACCGTCGCGACGACGAGCTGGTGCCCGGTCGTCTTTTCGAGTTCGAGAAGCTGCGTGTTGAGCGCCGCTTCCTCGGCCGCCGGAATGATATCGGCCTGATCGACGACCGGATTACCCGCGAGCTTCGGGAAGGTCTGCGCCGTGGCGGGCGCTGCGAGCAGGGAAAGGCCGAGCGCCCAGCCGAGCAGGACGGATTTCATGGTGCATCTCCGGTCTGGGCGGCGATAGCGTCGATGCCGGTCGACAGGCCGCCGGCATAATCGCCCTGCCTGAAACGCGGCGTCATCTGACGAACGACCGCCAAAGCCTTGTCGTCGGAAAAGATCTTTTCCATGCCGAGGCCGGTCGCGATCCGCATCTGCCGGTCCTGCGGCGCGACGAGGATCAGGATTCCGTCGTCATGATCCTTGCGTCCGATGCCCCAGCGGTTGGCGAGGCAGGTTCCGAAATTCTCGACGCTGATCCCGTTCAGGCCGGGCGTCGTCGCGACGACCATCTGGTGGCGGGTCCGGTCTTCATACCGGGCGAGGCGATCGGACAAGCGCGCTTCCTCTTCGTCGCTCAATATCGCGGCGGCGTCGGTGACCCGCCCTTCGAGCGCCATCTGCGGGACGCTTTTGCAAAGCGCGGTCTCTTCCCGCAGGGCCGGCGCAGAGGGCGCCGCCTTGCAACCGCCCGCAACCGTGAGGATTGCGAGCGGCACGGCAAGGGCGGCGGCGCGCACCTTATTGACCGAAGTCGACCTTCGGTGCCTGATCGGCATTCGGGCTGGTCGCCTTGTACGGCGTCATCGGCTGTGCGCCATGGACGATCTTGGCCCCGATGATGTCGGGAAAGGTCCGGATCGTCGTGTTATAATCCTGCACCGCGGCGTTATAGTCCTGCACCGACACGTTGATGCGGTTTTCGGTGCCCTCGAGCTGGGTCATCAGGTCGGCGAAGCGCGCCTGGCTCTTGAGGTCGGGATATTGTTCGACGGTGACGAGCAGGCGGCCGAGCGCGCTCGACACATTGCCCTGCGCCTGCTGGAACGCCTGCACCTTTGCAGGGTCCTCGAGATCGTCGGTGCTGAGTTTGACCTGCGTCGCCGAGGCGCGCGCCTGGATCACGCCCTCCAGCGTCGATTGCTCGATCTTCGATGCGCCCTTGGCGGTTTCGACGAGGTTGGGGATCAGGTCGGCGCGCCGCTGGTAGGCGGCTTCGACATTCGCCCATTTGGCCTTCGCGGCTTCTTCCTTGGTGGGGACGCTGTTGATGCCGCAAGCCGACAGGCTCATCGCGGCAACGGGGATGATCAGCAGGCGGGCATAACGAAAAGACATGGTCATCAAGCTCCCTCCGGCGGCGTTTTGCCGCAACAACACACATAATAGGAAGCCGCTTGCCTTTGTGCAATCGTCGCGGCACCTTTCGGCGCAAGGTTCAACAATCCGGGGTACGACAAGATGTTGAGTGAATTCAGGGAATTTATCGCGCGCGGCAATGTCATCGACCTCGCCGTCGGCGTCATCATCGGCGGTGCTTTCGCAACGATCACCGGCTCGCTGACCGAGGATCTGATCATGCCCATCGTCGGTGCGATCTTTGGCGGGGTCGATTTTTCGAGCCAGTTCATCCTGCTTGGCAGCGTTCCCGACGGCATCGCGGCGACCGATTATGCGGCGCTCAAAAAAGCCGGCGTGGCGATGATCGGTTATGGCGCCTTCATCACCGCGGTGATCAATTTCCTGATCCTCGCGTGGATCATCTTCCTGCTCGTCAAGACGGTGAACAAGGTTGTCCGCAAGGCACCCGACGCCCCCGCCGG
>NZ_DASWTD010000419.1:0-2983 GCF_036402335.1 Sphingopyxis sp.
TTCTCCGCGTCAGCGGAAAATCAGTGCTTGCGCCCGAAATCGGGCGCCGCGTCATCCTGCCCCTGTTCGATGATCGACCGCCGGATCGCGCGCGTGCGGGTGAACCAGTCCTCGAGCTTGCCGGCATCGCCGCGGCGGATCGCCTGCTGGAGTACCGTCAGATCCTCGTTGAAGCGCTGCAGCGTCGCGAGCACCGCGTCTCTGTTCGCAAGGAACACGTCGCGCCACATCACCGGATCACTCGCCGCGATCCGCGTGAAATCGCGGAAACCGCCGGCCGAATATTTGATCACCTCGCTCTCGGTGACCTCTTCGAGCTCGCTCGCGGTGCCGACGATCGTATAGGCGATGAGGTGCGGCAGATGGCTGGTCACCGCGAGCACCATGTCGTGATGCGCGGCATCCATGATGTCGACCTTCGCGCCCAGTGCGTGCCAGAATCCGGTCAGTGCCGTCACGGCGTCTTCGGGCGCGCCCGCGCCCGGGGTGACGATGCACCAGCGGCCTTCGAACAAGGTCGCAAATCCTGCGGCGGGCCCGCTGTTTTCCGTCCCCGCGACAGGATGCGCCGGGATGACGGCATGATCGGGCAGCGCCCTGGCGAGCGCGTCGGCGACGCCGGCTTTCGATGAACCGACGTCGGAAATGATCGCGTCGGCCCGCAGTCCGGGCGCGATCGCAATAGCCGCATCGGCCATGCGTCCCACCGGCACCGCGAGGATCACGAGATCGGCATCCGCCACCGCGGCAACCGGGTCGTCGGCAATCGTGTCGCAGAGCCCGAGGGCGCGTGCGGCATCGCGAACGCCGGCGTCGGCGTCATGGCCGGTCACCGCCACCCGCGGCAGCCGCTCGCCGATGGCACGCGCGATCGACGAGCCGATCAGGCCCAGCCCGATAATCGCAACGCGATCTATCGCCATCAGCCGTTCAGCGCGGCGCGGATCGCCGCCGCCAGCCCGCGCGTTTCCTGTTCGGTGCCGATCGTCATGCGCAGCGCATTGGGCAATCCCTGCCCCGGCAGCCAGCGCACGATATAGCCCGCATCCATCAGCCGCATATAGACCGTCTCGGCGCTCACATCGCCCTCGAACAGCACGAGCAGGAAATTGCACGCCGACGGCACGACACGAATGCCATGATTGCCGAGGCTCTCGAGCTCACCCGCCAGCCAGGCACGCCATTCGGCATTATGCTCGCGGCTGTGCGTAACGAATTCCTCGTCGCCGAGCGCCGCGACTGCCGCCGCCTGTCCGGCGCGCGTGACGTTGAACGGCAGGCGGATGCGATGCAGCGCCGAAATCACCTCCGCCGCGGCATAGCCCCAGCCGATCCGTTCGGCGGCAAGCCCGTGAATCTTCGAAAAAGTGCGCGTGATGAATACGTTAGGCTGCGTCTTCGCGAGTTCGAGCCCCCCGTCGTCCTCGGCGTCCGAGAGATATTCGCTATAGGCCTGGTCGATCACGAACAGCACATTCTTCGGCAGCCCCGCATAGAGCCGCGCGACCTCGTCGCGGGTCGCAAGCGTGCCGGTCGGGTTGTTCGGATTGGCGAGATAGACGACGCGCGTCCGATCGGTGACCGCCGCGAGCAGCGCATCGACATCGGTCGCATAGTCGCGGTCGTCGGCCTCGACCGGCACCGCGCCCACGCGGCGCGCGGCGATTTCATAGACCGCGAAACCGTAACGAACGTAGAGAATCTCGTCGCCGACACCGGCATAGGTGCCCGCCGCGAGGTGGAGCAGTTCGTCCGACCCGTTGCCGCAGATGATCCGCGCCGGATCGAGACCGAATTTCGCCGCGATCGTTTCGCGCAGGGTCACCGAGCCCGGATCGGGATAGCGCGAGAGCGCATCGGCCGCGCCCTGCGCCGCGGCGAACGCCGCCCGCGCCTTTTCCCCGGTGCCGAGCGGATTCTCGTTCGCGCTCAATTTGATCAGCGGGCGTCCGTCGGCGCCGGCCGATTTGCCCGGGACATAGGGAGCGATGCCGCTGATCCACGGCTTGGGAGTGAGGGTCTGGGTCGCGTCGGTCATGCCGCGCGGTTTAACGGCTATGCGCCCCAAGTCCAGTGGGCGAAAGGCCCGGCTCGACCTTTCCTCGTTCGTCACCCCGGGGCTCGATCCGGGGTCCACGCGGCCGGGCGCGGCGAGGGATCCCGGATCACGTCCGGGATGACGGGGCGGATGGCGGTTTTCACCTGTCGTTGACAGCATCTCCGCGCCCGCTTAGCCCCGCGCGAACCATGGCGAGCCTGCTCCACGATATCCGGCATCACAGCGTGACGATCACCGCGCCGCTTCCGCTCGACAGCGGGCAGTTGCTGCCGTCGGTGACGATCGCTTATCAGAGCTACGGCGCGCTTAATGCCGACAGGTCGAACGCGGTGCTGATCTGCCACGCGCTGACCGGCGACCAATATGTCGCGAGCGACCATCCGGCGACCGGAAAGCCCGGCTGGTGGGCGCGCATGGTCGGGCCCGGCAAGCCGATCGACACCGACCGCTTTCACGTCATCTGCGCTAATGTGCTCGGCAGCTGCATGGGGACGAGCGGCCCCGCCTCGCCCGACGCGGCGACCGGCACGCCGCTCGGCATGCATTTTCCCGTCATCACTATCACCGACATGGTGCGCGCGCAGGCGATGCTGCTCGACCATCTCGGCATTTCGCGGCTTCATGCCGTCGTCGGCGGATCGATGGGCGGCATGCAGGCGCTCGCCTGGGCCGCGACCTATCCCGATCGTCTTGCCTCGGCGCTCGTCATCGCCAGCGCGGCGCGCCATTCGGCGCAGAATATCGCCTTTCACGAGGTCGGGCGGCAGGCGATCATGGCCGATCCGGACTGGTGCCACGGCGATTACCTGAGCGAGGGCCGCAATCCGCGCCGGGGCCTGGCGGTGGCGCGCATGGCCGCGCACATCACCTATCTCTCCGAGGCCGCGCTGCACCAGAAGTTCGGGCGCAACCTGCAGGACCGGA
>NZ_DASWTD010000420.1:0-1615 GCF_036402335.1 Sphingopyxis sp.
GGATGAGCTGGTTGGTCCGCGTGATCTGGTCTTGATAGGACATGATTCTCGTCTTTCATCGCATGGCGTTGCAGAGCGGCCGATACCGGTCGAACCGCTGGCCTGAACAAGAATTGACAAGCCGACGGCGTCAAAGCGAGAGGATTTTGGCGTTTTTCTTGTCGTCCGGTGCGCTGCAGCACGGTTCACACTTGTCAATTTGTATGTAAATTGACAAAATCCGCTTATGGCAGAACAAAAGCTCTTTGCGGGTCATGCGATCAAAAGGCTGCGGCGCGGCGCCGGGGTCACGCAGGCGGCGATGGCGGAGATGCTAGACATCTCTCCCAGCTACCTCAACCTCATCGAGCGCAATCAACGACCCCTCTCGGCCACCTTGCTGCTGCGCCTCGCCGAACAGTTCGATTTCGACCCGCGCAGCCTGTCGGCCGACGAACCCGGGGGCGGCACCGATGCGATCCGCCGCCGCCTCGCCGATCCGATGTTCGCCGATCTCGAGATCGACCGGACGCAGGTCGACGAGTGGCTGGCCGCAGCGCCCGCCTGCGCCGAGGCCTTTGCGCGCGTCTTCGATCGTCTGCGCGCTGGCGGCACGCCCGCAATCGAGGAGGTCGACAGCATCGGGGAAGTTCGCCGCGAGATCGCGCGCTGGCGCAACCATTTCGCGGATCTCGACGCGCAGGCCGAGGCGCTCGCCGACGAGCTCCGCCTTGGTGCGGGCGATCTCTACGGCGCGATAGCCGAGCGGCTGCGGACGCGCCATCAGCTTTCGATCCGGATCCTTCCCGTCGACGTCATGCCCGATCGGCTCCGCCGGCTCGACCTCCATGCGCGCCAACTGCAATTGTCCGAGATGCTCGATCCCGCCTCGCGCACCTTTGCGGTCGGCTTCCAGCTCGCGCAGAACGAGGCCAGGGCCGAGGTCGAGGCGCTGGTCAAGGGCGCGGGTTTCACCGATCGCGTTGCCGAGCGGCTCTATCGGCGCCATCTGCTCAGCTATTTCGCCGCGGCGCTGATGATGCCCTATGCGCGCTTCCTGCGCGCCTGCGAGGCCACGGGTTACGATGTCGAACTTCTCCAGCGCCGCTTCGGTGCGGGCTTCGAACAGGTCGCGCATCGTCTTACTACGCTCCAACGCGTAGGTGCGCGCGGGCTCCCCTTCTTCATGATGCGGATCGACCGCGCAGGTCAGGTATCCAAACGCTATGGGGGTGCGAGCAACGCCCCGCTCGTCGAATCCGACGGGCGCTGCCCGCTCTGGGTGCTTCACAAGGCGTTCGACCAGCCCGGGCGCCTGATGCGCCAGCTCGTGACGCTCGAGGATGGCACGCGCTGGTTCACGCTCGCGCGCACCGTCCAGCCGCAGGGCGGCCGCTATGGCCGCGTCTCCGCCGAGTTCGCAGTGGGACTGGGGGTCGCGGCTTCGCTCGGCGCAACGCTCGCGGTTGCGCGCGGCATCGATCTCGACGGCGAAGCGACGCCGATCGGGCTCGGCTGCCGGGTCTGCACGCGCCACGATTGCCCGCAACGTTCGGCGCCCCCGGCGGGCCGCGCGATGCTCGTCAACGAACGCGAGCGTGGCCTCTCGCCCTTCAGCTTCGCGGGCGACTGACAG
>NZ_DASWTD010000421.1:0-2498 GCF_036402335.1 Sphingopyxis sp.
CACCGGCCTGCCGCTGCGCTGGTCCGGGGGTGGCGGCATCGCCGCGATGATCGCCGCGGGCGCGCAGGACGATCCCGCGCTCGCGCGACTGGAAGCCGCGGGCCCCGTGTCGCTCGTGGACAGTCTCGTCGATCATGTGCCGCCACCCGGCGGGACGCTGCTCGTCGCGCATCCGCGGGCACTGGCGCCGCGCGAACTGGTCGCGATCGATGCGTTCGTGCGCGGCGGCGGTCGCGCGGTCGTCCTCGCCGATGCGCTCTCGGGCTGGCCGGCGCCCTATCCGCTTGGCGATCCGCGCAATCCTCCGGTCACCAGCCTGCTCACGCCGCTGCTCGACCATTGGGGCGTGACGTTGGGTGCCGCGCCTGCGGGGGATGACAGGCTGCTGCCGGTCGATGTCGACGGTGCCCGGCTGAACCTGTTCAGCGCCGGCCGCTTCGATCGCCTGCCGCGCGCCTGTGTCGCCTTTGCGGATCGTCGCGCCGCCCACTGCCAGATCGGCGGCGGCGAGGTGTGGCTGGTGGGCGATGCCGACCTGCTCTTTGCACCGTCCTGGCAGCCTGTCGTCCCGGGCGCGGCGCATCTCCGGCGGGCGGACACGATGGAATGGCTGTCCTCCCGCCTGTGGCACGGCGCCGGGCATGGCCTGCTCCGCCCGGTGTGGATTCGCACTCGCGCCCTCTGAGTCGGCGCTTTCGCCCCATTTCGCCCCGAACACCGATCGCTTTTGGCGGCGCTTTGCGCTGCCTGACCGGTTTTTGGGCATTGATTCAGTCATTTTGCGATGAATGGGGGTTAGATTCCCTATTTCACCCTAAATTACCCCTTTTCACCCCGATCTATAGTTGATAGTCAGGAATCGGAGAGGGGCAATCTCCACCCGGGCCGAACCAGCTGGAATCATGCGATTCCGGGGCCGGGAAAGTTTTGCCCGGTGGCGTGGATACGGGGGGCAAGCGATGGCGATTGTGACGCCCGGCCAGTATGCAGGCACCAGTTTCGCCGCGATCGATGGCAAGGGGCGCATCGCCGTCCCCTCACAGTTCCGCAACAATGTGCCCCTCATTGCGGACGGCCAGCGCGTGCTCTGGGTCGGCTTCCACGAAAAGCTGCCATGCCTCGTCGCCTACGGCCAGGACCAGTATGACCGGCTGAACGGCGAGATCGAGCGTGATCGCGAAACGGCGCGGCTCCGCAACCTCGACTTCGACGAGGACAGCGAGTTCAAGAAGCGCTTCAGTTACACCGAGCCCTACACGCTCGACGACAGCGGTCGCTTCCTTCCCAGCTTCATCCACCGCGACCGCGTCGGCGATGCCGGCGCGACGGCTTTTGTTGGCTCGGGCCGCCGCCTCGAAATCTGGTGGCTGCCGACGCTCGCCGAATGCGCCGAGGCCGACCCGGTGCTCCAGCGCCTGGCGGCGTCATGGGATCAGACGAAAGGGAAGGGGCGCAAGTGACCGATCTCCCCCGCGATCCCCGTCACGATCCGGTCCTCCGTGAAGAAGTCCTCGCCGCGCTCGCCATCGCCCCCGGCGAGCGCCACGTCGATGCGACCTTCGGCGCCGGCGGCTACGCCCGCGCGATGCTCGCCGCGGGCGCCGACGTCGTCGCCTGTGACCGCGACCCCGACGCGATTGCCAGCGGGCAGGCGCTGGTCGCCGAAGCCGGCGGCAAGCTGACGCTGATCCACGGTCGCTTCGGCGAGATCGACCGGTTGCTCGCCGAGCGCGGGATCGATGCGGTCGACGGCATCACCTTCGATATCGGCGTCTCGTCGATGCAGCTCGACCAGGGCGCGCGGGGCTTTTCGTTCCAGAAGGACGGCCCGCTTGACATGCGTATGGCGCAGGAGGGCGAAAGCGCCGCCGACTGGCTGAACAGCGCCGACGAAGGCGACATCGCCGACGTCCTCTTTCATTATGGCGACGAACGCCAGTCGCGCCGCGTGGCGCGCGCAATTGTTGCCGCGCGCCCGCTGACCCGCACCGGCGAACTTGCGACGGTGATCCGCAAGGCGCTGCGGCATCCGCCGGGCGCGCCCAAGGATCCGTCGACGAAAAGCTTTCAGGCGATCCGCATCCACATCAACGGCGAACTCGACGAACTCGTTGCCGGTCTCAATGCCGCCGAACGGCTGCTCCGTCCGGGCGGGCGGCTCGCGGTGGTCAGCTTTCACAGCACCGAGGACCGCATCGTCAAGAATTTCCTGCGCGAACGGAGCGGAGGCGATGCCGCCGGTTCGCGCCACCGGCCCGCGCCGACCCCCTTGGCGCGGGCCGCAACTTTCGAAACCCCGGCGCGCAAGGTGCGGCCGGGCAAGGCCGAGGAGGCACGCAACCCGCGCGCCCGCTCGGCGACACTGCGCAGTGCGGTCCGGACCGCGGCACCCGCTTGGCCGGACAACAGGATGAAGGAGGCAATGTCATGCTGATGGCGGCCCGCAAGCTCCAGGGAATCGGCCTGGTCCTGCTCGTGCTCATCTTCGCGATGATGCT
>NZ_DASWTD010000422.1:0-6996 GCF_036402335.1 Sphingopyxis sp.
CGCGACGCTCCGCTATTTCAACCCGGTCGGTGCGCATGACAGCGGACTGATCGGCGAAAATCCGAATGGCATCCCCAACAACCTGATGCCCTTCGTCAGCCGCGTTGCGGCCGGACGGCTGAACGAATTGTCGGTGTTCGGTAATGACTATGACACTCACGACGGCACGGGTGTTCGCGACTATATCCATGTCGTCGACCTCGCCGACGGTCACGTCGCCGCACTGGAGGCGATCACCCGCACCGACCGCCCCCTGTCGACATGGAATCTCGGCACTGGCCAGGGCTATTCGGTGCTCGACATGGTCGAGGCGTTCGAGCGCGTGAACGGTGTGCGCATCCCCTATCGCATCGCGCCGCGCCGCGACGGCGACGTCGCGAGCTGCTTTGCCAGCCCCGAACGCGCCGCGCGCGAACTTGGCTGGACGGCAGAGCGCGACCTCGATGCGATGTGCGCGTCGAGCTGGCGCTTCGAGCGCATGCTCGCAACGCGCAACGCCGACTAGCCGAGCCAGCCCGCGGTCTGCGCGAGTACCCACAGGCCGATCACCAAAAACAGCCCCGCGGCGACCATACGGACCTTGGCGAGGTCGACACGCTTCAGCAATTCGTGGCCGAGGAAAATCGCAGGGACATTGGCGATCATCATGCCGAGCGTCGTACCCGCGGTAACCAAAAGGACGTTGTGATATTGCGCGCCGAGCGCGATCGTCGCGACCTGCGTCTTGTCGCCCATTTCCACGAGGAAAAAGGCGACGAGCGTCGTCAGGAAGGCGCCGAAGCGCGGCTTTGGCGCGTCATCGTCCTCGAATTTGTCGGGGATCAGCGTCCACGCCGCCATCACGATGAACGAGGCACCAATGGCATAACGGAAGATCGGGCTATCGAGGAACGCCGCGGCCGAGGCGCCGAGCAGCGCTGCCAGCGCATGGTTGGCGAGCGTCGCGACCAATATGCCGAGAACGATTGGCACCGGCCGGTTGAACCGCGTCGCGAGGAGGATCGCGAGCAGCTGTGTCTTGTCGCCGATTTCGGCGAGCGCAACGACGGCGGTCGAGGTAAACAGGGCTTCCATGGGTAAACTCCGGGGCCGGGCGGCTTCGCGATACCAAATAGCATCGAACCCGCCGCCCGGCCCGGACGGAGGTCGATGCCATTGGTCTCGCCCAAGCGGTGCCCCGCTTCCACCGCACCATGACCTCTCGGCCAAGTATGTTGACGCGGCGGCCCGCCCCGAAGGACGGCTGGCTACTCCCCAGATGACGGAGGCGCGTTAGACGGCTTCGGCGGCGCTGACAAGTCCTTCGCGTCCGCCTGATCGGATTTCGCTATGTCGGCATCCATGGCCTTCGCGCGCGCGTCGATCTCTTTCGCGGCCTTCGCATAGCGATCCTCGAACTGCGGTTCGTCCTTGCACCCGGCGAGCAGAAGCAACGCGACGAATGGGACGGCGGCGCGCATCAATAATCCTTGCGGTAGCGGATGCTGAGGTTCGACTGCCCCGATCCGCCGGCCTGGCTGAGCAGCGAGAGCGCCGGGGTCAGGCTGATTTCGAGCTGCGTCGCGGTGTAGCCGCGCGCGTCGGTGATGATCTCGATATAGATATCCTTGGTGATATATTGCCCTGCAGCGAGCGCCGCGCCGCGCCCGACGGTATCATCGGGGCCAAGAACGCGCAGGCGATCGATCCCGGTCGCCGATTGCAACGAACCAAGCGGGCTCAATCCCCCACCGCTGCCGCTCAGCGTATTGAGCGACGAGGCGAGTTGTACCGCCTGAAGCGGCGACAGCGTCGTAATCGAATCGCCGAACAATATGCGCGAGACGATTTCATCCTGCGGCAGACCGGGAACGCTCGAGAAAGCGATCTGCGGATTGCTCGCACGCCCGGTCACGCTGACACTCACCGTCACCGTTTCGATGGTGTCGCTCGCGAGCAGGCGGATCGCAGGGTCGAACGCTTCGCCGGTCGGGAAGGTAACCCTTCCCTCCTGAAGTTCGAACGAGCGGCCCGCGAAACCGAGCGTGCCGCGCACCAGTTCGATTTCGCCCGTCACCCGCGGATCCTGTGTCGTGCCGCGCAGGACGATGTCAGCTTTCCATTCGGATTCGAGCCCCATGCCGGTGACGTAGATTTCGTCAGGCGCCTTCAGCGCGATATCCAGACGGATCAGGTCGAACAGGCTGCCACCCACCGCAGCGAGCCCGTCGCCGCTGACCCGTGGACGCCCTGCGGGAGGCTTGCGCCTTACGCCCGTCAGCACCGGCACCTGCGCCGCGGCGTCGCGCACGATACGATAACGCGTCTCGGGAAGCCGCAGGCTGCCGGACAAGAGCGCGGTCTGCCCTGCGACCTTTTCGAGCGTCAGATTTCCCGTCGCGCGCGCAGCGATATTCTCGCTCTTGGCAAGGCGCGCGTTGTCGAGCGTGGCAGAGATATTCATCGGGTAACCATCGGCCGATGCGAGGCTGATATAGCCCTTCGCCTGAACGGTTCCGTCACCGGCGGTGGCGGACAACTGCTCGATCTCCAGCCGGTTGCCGGTGAAGCGGCCATTGACGACCATGTTGGTCAGCCGCGTGCCATAGGTCTGGTTTTCATAGACCATATCCTTCCCGCGCACGACGCCCTGCAGGCACGGATCGGAAACGCTGCAGCTGAAATCGGCGGCCACCGCAATCGGGCCGGATACATGCTGGGTGGCGGGACCGAAGAAGGAATAGAGCGTGTCGGCGGGACCATTGTAACGAACGCCGCCGCCGAGCGGCGCCGCCATCAGCCGTTCGGTCCAGCTGCCTGCGCCGGCGCCGAGCGGGCGCAGCGACGCCTGCATCCGTCCGACGATGCTCCCGCGCTTGCGCATCACCGCGCGTGCCTCGCCCCCGTCCCTCAACAGCTTGCCAGCAAAATTGACATCGACCGGCTGGCTAACCGAAGCTGCGGTCGTGCGCGTGAAATTCGTGATCGTTAGCCGCGCGTCGGCGCGCGGGAAGCTGTCGGAATTGGCCTGCTCGAAATCGAGACTGCCCGTCGCGCGCCCACCCAGCCCCATATCGGGATAGACGGCATTGAGGATCGCCATGTTGACGCGTTCGAGCCGGCTCTGGATCATGATGCCATCGCCGAAACGGCCCGCGATCCGCGCGCTGCTGCCGCGGCCGAGGGTGACGCTGGTCGGCAACAGTTCGTAACCATCGGCGCCGGGGATAATGCGCGCGGGCGACGTCGTGCGGAAATTGATGCCGGTTGCCCGGCCCTGCACCGAGGCGCGCCACAGGTCGGGTTTCAGATCGGCATTGGCCGCGATGCGGAATGGAACCCCGCTGGTTCCCTCCACCAGTGCCTGCGCCTTGCCGCTGCCGTCGCGGTAGTCGACCTTCACGCGCCCTACTGCAATGTCATAATCGCGGATCCGGGTCTGGGCGATCTGGATATCGGCGACGATATGCGGACGATCGTAGAGCGTGACATCGGCATCGACGATCGCGGAGCCAACCGCAAGCTGCGCGGGTCCGGGAAGCACGACATCGTTGGCGCGGACGTTGATCGCCGCGGCCTGATACTGACCGGCGGCGCTCAAGCGAACAAGGCCACCCAGCCCCTGTCCCGATGCGTTGAGCTGGCCGACGAAGGGCCCGGCGTCGCTCTGTACCAGCCGTCCGTTGAAGCCGATGCCCGACAGGTCGCCGCGCTCGATATCGATCGTCAGCGGGCCCTTTGCCATCAGCAGGACAACGTCAGCGGAAAGCGGGCCGTAATCGGTGTCTCCCGTCGCCGCGAGGCGATAACCGTTCGGCGCGCCGTTGATTCGCGCTACCAGATTGGCAAGCCCGATGCCGAGGCCGGGCCGTTCGGCCGTGACCACCGCACGCGGGTCGCTGATCGTTCCTGCGAGCTGGACGCCGACCGGACCGTAGTCGGTGGAACTGGCGCGTGCCGTCAGCTGGATCTGGCCATTGGGCGCATAGCTCCCCTGCCCGCCCATGATCCGCAGCCGCGGCGCCGCCATCCTGAGGTTGGCGAAACGGACGACCCCGTCGGTGCCGTAGCGAACATCGCTCGATGCCGTTGCATTGCCACCGAGGAAATCGCGCACGCCCGAGTTGAACAGCCGCGTCGAGCGCGCGCGGACGCGGCCGACGATCTCGAATCCGCCGCGCGGCGCCGTCTTCAGATCGGCGTCGGTATCGATGTCGAATATGCCGACGCTTTCGATGCGATAGTCGTTGATCCGCCCGTCGATCGCGCCGGTGTAGAAACCTTTGTTGAGGTCAGCGATGATGATCGCCTTGGCGTCGATGCGCGGCGAACGCAGCCGCAGATTGTCGCTGAGAATCCGTCCATTGCTATAAGCTAGGTCGCCGTCGAGGCGGACCTGTACGAGTGTCCCGCCCGCTACGGTGTCGAGGCCGCGTATCCGCGCCGCACGCCCTGCGACCGGAATCACGATCTGGTCGGCATCGACGCGCGCCTTGCCGGCGAGGCTGATGCCTTCGACGATGATGTCGTTCACCGCGAGGCTGTTGGCATTCGCCTGATAATCGACCGTCGGCAGCGCGAAGGCACCGTCGAGCGTCGCGGTCGCGCGCAGGCCGTTCGCCCGGACTGCAGGCGCAATGGCGCCGGGACGCAGGATATTGGCCGCAAGTTTCAGGCCTTCATAGCGATTGTTGCCGAGATCGACGCCGCCGCTGATCCCGAGCTCTGCGGCATCGGACGACAGTCGCCCGTCAATCGCCGCCTTGCGCTCATTGAGGCGTGCGGTCAGATCGATCGCGGTTTCGGTGCCGAGGAGCTCCACGACCGGCCCGGCAGCCAACAGCCGCGATGCCTGCGCCGCGCCCTTCGCGGTAAAGGTCCCGTCGCGCCCGGTCAGCGCAACGCGCGCCAGGGGTGCTGCGCCGAGGTTTGCGGTCAGATTGCCGTTCCACGCCTTCCAGTCGCCCCGTCCAGCGAGCTTTGCAGTGAGCGTTTCCTTGAAACCGCCCATCGCCGCCAGCACCCCGCCCTGCGGTGCGGTGACATCGAGCGCGACCGCAAGCCGGTTCTGCTCGGGTACCGCGTCGAGCGCCAGTTTCAGTGCATCGCCCTGCCCGCCGCCACCGGCGATCGTCTCGGCCTTGGCGGTGACCTGTGCGGCGCGGTCGGCGATCGCGATCTTGCCGTCCAGGCGCGCGACCTGCCGCTCGCCCGCGACGGCGGGCTCGAAGATGAAGCGGTCGACGCGTACCAGTCCGACATCGATATCGAGATCGGGAAGCAGCGGCTCGCCGGTGTCGGGAACCGGCTTGAACTCGGGCAGCTTGCGCATTGTCATCGTCGCGGCGGTCGCCGAACGAACATCGACATGGTTCGCCAGATAACGGATCGGCCGCCAGTCGACCTTCACTTCGGGCGACGCAAGGAAAATGCCTTTGGGGTCGGACAGGGTGAAGTCGCGGATGACCATCTGGCCATAGAGCGATCCGTCGAGCCGGCCAATGCCGATCTTCATCCCGTTCTCGAACTCGTATTTTTCGATCTGGGTGACGACAAAACGGCGCCCGGCGTCGCTGTTGATCCCGATCAGGAACAGCGCAAAGAGCAGCACCAGCCCGAGCACGGTCAGGCCGATCCAGCGCGCTATGGTGAGCGGCCACGAACGCCGCTTTGCCGGTACAGCCTCTCCTTCGGCGAAGGGCGTGTCGTCAGCCATCAGAAAGCCTGCCCGATCGAGACATAGACGCTCACGCGCGCTTCGCCGGGCTTGCGCGCGATCGGCGTCGCGATGTCGAAGCGCATCGGGCCAAAGTTGGTGTAATAGCGGGCGCCGATGCCCGCCCCGAAGCGCAGGTCCGAAAAATCGGGAGTCGATCCGCGATAGACCTGGCCCGCATCGACGAAGCCGACGACGCCGAAATTGCCGAAGCGATAACGCGCCTCGAAAGCCGCTTCGTTGACGCTGCGGCCGCCGATCGGATCATTGTCCGGATCCTTGGGCCCCAGTTCCTGATAGCCGAAACCGCGCACCGACCCGCCGCCGCCGGCATAGAAACGCCGCGAGGGTGCGAGCCGCTCGCGCGCCGCGCCAAGGATCGACCCGACGCGGACGCGCCCGGCCAGCACAATGCTGTCGGTGACCGGATAATAGCCGCTGACGTCGACCCGCGCCCGCGCATAGGGGGAGAAGCGCCCGGCCAGCGAACCCTCGGGCTGGACGAGCGCCGTGACCCGGAACCCCTTGGTGGGATCGAGCAGGCTGTCGGTGCGGTCCATGCCGACCTGGCCCGTCAACCCGAGGATGGTGTAGAAATCATAACTGCGTCGACCCAGCGTGAAATCATAGTCATCTTCGCGGGTCGCGATCAGTTCGGCGCCATAGGCGTAAGTGAATTTCTTTTGCCAGATCGGCGTCGAATCATAGCTCACGCGCGCACCGACACGGCCCGTGATCGCATTGAACGCGTCGTAATTGCTCCGCGAGACTTCGGTAACGAGTTCGAATGTGCGGTCGCGGCGCCCGGCGTTCGAGCGGCGCAGCGTGGCTCCGACACCCTGCTCTTTCGTTCCCGCGACGCCGCGAAAAATCAGCGCCCCTTCGGGCGGCAGGAAATTCCTGTGCGTCCAGCTTCCTTCGAGCCGGATGCCCTCGCCGGTGCCATAGCCCGCGCTCGCGGCAATCGTCCGCGGCGGGCCGGCCTGCTGGGTCACCAGCATCGTCACATATTCGGTATCGTCGCCCGCGCTCTCGCCGGTCGCCTGCGGTTCGGCCGCGACGGTCGAGAACAGCCCCGTTGCGACGAGTGCCTGCCGCAGATCGTCGACCTTGCGGCTGTCGTAGAGATCGCCCCGCTTGAAGCGCGCCAGCACTTCGACATGCTCCGCGTCGAACGCAAGGTCACCCGTCGTCTCGATCCCGCCGAAGCGTGAGCGTTTGCCGATATCGACCGGCAGCGTGTAGACGCCGTCGCCGGTCGCGCCGTCGAGCAGGATGTCGCGCTGCCCGACCTTGGCGAA
>NZ_DASWTD010000423.1:0-2056 GCF_036402335.1 Sphingopyxis sp.
AACGCCGCGCTGCCCGTTGCGGTCGGCGCCGACGGCACCGTCGCCGTCGACGGCGAGCCGATCGGGACGCTCAAGGGTTTCCAGTTCAAGGTCGACCCGGTCGCGAAGGCGAGCGATCACCGCATGCTGCTGGCCGCCGCCGAGAAACATCTGCGCGCCGAACTCGCCCGCCGCGCAACCGCGCTTGCCGAGGGTGACGACAGCGCGCTGTCGCTCGTTGCCGAGCCGGGAACTACGCCGCGGCTCGCGTGGCACGGCCATGCCGTTGCAGCGCTCGCCAAGGGACCCACGCTCGTCCAGCCGTCGATCCAGATCGATCCGTCGCTACGCCGGCTCGAACTTCATCAGGTGCAGGCGATTGCCGAACGGCTGCAGCGTTTCGTCGCCGGGCAGCTCGCGCGCCACGCGGGCCCGCTCGCGGCGATGGGCGAGGCGGCGGGCGACCTGTTCACCCCGCCGCGCGTCCGCGCCTTGCTTGCCGCGCTGACCGACAACAGCGGTACGATCGGCCGCGCGGTGGTCGAGGATCAGCTCAACGCGCTGACCGCGGAAGAACGTCCGCTCTTGCGCAAGCTCGGCTTCACGATCGGCTCGCTCGATCTCTTCCACCCGGCGCTGCTGAAACCTGAAGCCGTCCGCTGGCGCGCCGCGCTGGTCGCCGCGCAACAGGGAACCCCGATCCCCACGCTGCCGCCGCATGGCGCGGTGCTGCAGAAGACAGGAAGCCATGCGGGATTGACGATCGCGGGCTTCCGCCGCTGTGCCTCGGGCTGGCTGCGC
This sequence comes from Sphingopyxis sp., assembly GCF_036402335.1. GTDB lineage: Bacteria > Pseudomonadota > Alphaproteobacteria > Sphingomonadales > Sphingomonadaceae > Sphingopyxis. The sequence goes on from NZ_DASWTD010000423.1 coordinate 781, forward strand.
GTCGACATGGCCGAAAAGCTCGCGCGCCAGGCGCATGCCGCACGAATGCAGGCTTCGGCGCCGCCAACCGCACCGCTCGCCGGCCGCGAAGAGCATCATGACGATCCGGGCGAAGAGGCCCATAATGCGCTGCCGTCCGGTTTTGTGATCGACCCGGCGCTCGCGACCTCGCTCGGCCTCGACGAAGAGACGCGCCGAGCGCTGCTCGGCAGCTTCGGCTTTCGCGCCGTCGGTGAGCCCGAGCTGCAGCGCTGGCGCTGGTCGGGGCTGCGCAAGGCGACCGAGAAGCGCACCCGCCGCAAGCAGAATCGCAAGGGTGCCGGCGCGCCACGGGCAACGGCGAACGGGGAAACCCGGCGCCCGCCGATCGCCCAGGCAAAAGGCCGGCACGGCAAGCCGGACAAACCTCGCTCCGATATTCCGCGCGCGCCGCGCACCGATCGTCCCGAACGGCGCGGGCCGTCACCGAACAGCCCCTTTGCAGGCCTGGCTGCGCTCCTTGCGGACGCGCGCAAAGACTGATGGCCAGTCCGGGTGCAGCAGGAACGATCCGGCTGGACAAGCTGCTCTGGTTCCTGCGCTTCGCGCGTTCGCGCAGCATCGCGCAGGCGATGGTCGAGGCGGGCCATATCAGGCTCGACGGACGGCGCATCACGCGGTCCTCGTGCGCGGTGCATGTCGGGCAGACGCTCGTCCTGCCCGTCGGCGAGCGCATCGAAGTGGTACGGCTGCTGGCCCTGCCGCTGCGCCGCGGCCCCGCACCCGAGGCGCAAGCCTGTTATCGGCGGCTCGATCGCGCCGACGCCGCGCCCGAACCCTCGGCTATCGGCGCCGATGGAAATGCTTTGCACCCGGGGCGCCCCGATCGCCCTAATCAGTGAGAGTGATTCGCAACTGTCGCTTAGCGTTGACGCACTGCCTCCACGCGGCATAGAGGCGAGCCGTTAGAGAGCCGGACGGCCGATAGCCGTCACTTGAGGGAGCCTGAACCCATGACCTATGTCGTCACCGATGCCTGCGTCCGGTGCAAATATATGGACTGTGTCGAGGTGTGCCCCGTCGATTGTTTCTACGAGGGCGAGAATATGCTCGTCATCAATCCCAACGAATGCATCGACTGCGGCGTGTGCGAACCCGAATGCCCGGCCGAGGCGATCCTACCCGATACCTAGAGCGGGCAGGATAAATGGCTCGAGCTCAATTCGACCTTCTCGACGCAATGGCCGAACCTGACGCGCAAGAAGGACAGCCCCGCCGATGCCGACGAGCATAAGGG
>NZ_DASWTD010000424.1:0-2068 GCF_036402335.1 Sphingopyxis sp.
AATCGCTGGTGAAGGTGAATATTCATCGCGGGCTAAAAAAGCTGGCGCAATTGATTGAAAGCGAATGACATGAACAATCCATCGATCGACGAATTGATCGACGGCCTTGCCGAAGAACTGGAGCCGGTCCGGCCGCGGCGGGTCGCGAACGGCTCGCTGTGGGTCGCCGCAGGGTGGGTTGGCGGTGCCGCGGCGTTGCTGTGGCTTTCGGGCGCGCGCCACGATCTTGCCGATGGCGCGATGATGCCGCCGTTGCCGATGCTGTCCTTCTGGCTGATCGTCGTGTTGGGCCTTGCCGCGGCGTGGAGCGCGCTGCGGATGGGCCTGCCGGGCGTCGGGCGGGATTACAGCGGTTGGCGCTGGGCCGGCCTCGCGACGCTGGCGCTGCCGCTGACCGCGCTCGTCATCGGTTTCGGGGACACCCACGCCGCGATGGAGGCGGCGCGCCCCGAAAACGGCCTGCGCTGCATGATCGAGGGCGCGCTGTCGGGTCTGGGCGTCGGGGCGGCGCTCTTCTTCTGGCTGAAAGGCGGGGCGCCGACCTCGCCAACGCGTGCTGGCTGGGTGATCGGAATCGCCGCCGGCGCGGCAGGAGCGACCATCGTGGCACTGCACTGCGCGTCGAACGACATGATGCATATTGCGCTGTGGCACGGGCTTGCTGTCGCGGTGTCGGCTGTCGCCGGGCGCTTGCTGCTGACGCCGCTGCTGCGCTGGTAGGTTGCTGGACAGCCAGGCTTCTGTGTGTTACGATAATAATACACAGAGGAGATTTGCGATGCGTAACTGGACGATGGCGATTTTGCCGCTGGCCCTCGTGACGGGCTGTAACGGTGCGGCCCCGGGCGACGGGAAGCAGGGCGACCAGAGCCAGGCAACCGGCAGCGAATCGGGACCGCTGGCGCACGCCGGGCCGATCGTCACCCAATCCTTTGCGCTCACGGGCTTCACCGGCGTCGAGGTTGCCGGCCCCGACGACGTCACGATCCGTCAGGGCGACAGTTTCGCGATCAGCGCCCGCGGTCGCAAGGAGACGCTCGACCGTCTCGAGATCAAGCTCGACGGGACGAAACTGGTGATCGGACGCAAGCGCGAGGGGTTCAGCTTTTCGAGCCGCGACGACGACGATCTGGATATCGCGATCACCATGCCGCGGCTGAACCTGGTGCGGCTGACCGGGTCGGGCTCGATCGATGCCGATACGGTGGGCGGCGATGCGGTCGAGGCGGCGGTCACCGGATCGGGTGATCTCAAGGTCGCGAAGCTGACCGGCAAGCGCGCCGAAATCGAGGTGTCGGGTTCGGGCGACATCGAAATCGCCGGCGGCACGATCGGATCGGGCGAGCTCAGCGTCACCGGATCGGGCGACATCGACGCCGAGGGCCTTGTCGCGACGACGCTCGAGGTATCGGTCACCGGGTCGGGCAATGTCGATGCGCAGGCGACCGGCAAGGCCGATATCCGCATCCTTGGTTCGGGCGATGTGAAACTTGGCGGCGGAGCGAACTGTTCGACGCGCCAGATGGGCTCGGGCACCGCCACCTGCAATTGATGCCCGGGTGACGCTATGCTGGTGCCGCCTGTCCGAACGCGGTAAGGCGGCACCATGACCCTTGCGACACGATGCGCCGCGTTTGCGGCCGCCGCCCTGCTGATCGCCAATCCTGCCTTCGCGGCCGAAAAGCGTTTTGGCCTCACCAGTTTCGAGGCGATCGAGGTCAACGCCGATTATGATATCGAAGTGACGACGCGCGCGCCGGTCGGCGCGGTGGCAACAGGGTCGCAGGACGCGCTCGACCGGCTGAGCGTCGAGGCGCGCGACGGGCGGCTGGTGATCGGCGCGCGCCAGTTCGCGGGCGACGAGAAACGCGGCGCCCCGCGCGGTGCGGTGACGATCCGCATCAACGCTTCGGGCCTGCGGTCGGTCACGATGGGCGGCGCGGGGTCGCTGCGGATCGACCGGATGAAGGATGACCGCGTGTCCATCGGCCTGCGCGGACCCGGCATGTTGTCGGTCGGCGCGATCGAGACCGACCGGTTGTCGGTCGTGATGATCATCATCACGACC
>NZ_DASWTD010000425.1:0-4602 GCF_036402335.1 Sphingopyxis sp.
CCCTATGGCCGGATCGTCGAGGGGGCGTCGACCGGCGGCTGGGAGGCGCTGGCGCTGCAACTCCACTATCCCGACCTGTTCGGCGGCGCATGGGTGTTCAACCCTGACCCGATCGACTTCACCCGCTACCAGCTCACCGACATCTACAAGGAGGACAATATGTTCACCTTGAAGATCAACGACTGGATCACGCAGGAAAAGCCGTTCCGCCGCAGCCGCGAAGGCCATCCGCTCGTCGACCTGCGCACGCTCGCGGCGCTCGAGGGGATGCTCGGATCGAAGGGGCGGAGCTATTACCAGCTCGGCATCTGGCAGACGACGCACGGCCCGGTCGGGCCGGATGGCTATCCGGTCATGCTCTATGACTACAAGACCGGCGCCATCAACAAGGACGTCGTCAAATATATGCGCGCGAACGGCTTCGACCTGTCGGGCTATGCCCGCGACAACTGGGTCACGCTCGGCCCCAAGCTGCGCGGCAAGCTGCATTTCTTTGCGGGCGAGATGGACGATTTCTACCTCAACCTCGCGGTCTATCAGTTCCAGGATATGATCGCCGAGGTGGCGGGCAAGGATTATCCGATCCGCTTCGAATATGGCCGGCCGAAGAAGGGGCATAATTGGCACCACACCGACTGGGCAGGTGTCGTCCACGAGGTCGCCGATCACGTCCGTAAGAATGCGCCCGCCGGCGCACCGGTCAATCAATGGAATTATTGAGGAGGCAGCCGATGGTCGAAATCAGGGGGGCGCGACTGGCGCTTGTTGCGGCGGGCTTCTTCATGGGGGCCGCGGCGCCGACCGCGCTCGTGATGGCCGACAGCGGACCGCCGAAAAGCGTGTTCGACGAGATCAGCGTCAAGCGGATCAACATCGTCGAACCCGACGGAAAATATCGCCTCGTCCTCGCCAATTCCGAACGCTTTCCGGGGCTGTTCATGGAAGGCAAGGAGTATAAGCATCACAGCCGCGATGGCGGCGGGATGCTGTTCTTCAACGATGAGGGCGACGAGGTCGGCGGGCTGACCTTCGGCAGCAAGACGGTCGGCGACAATCGCCGCGCCTCGGGCTCGCTGATGTTCGACCAGTACAAGCAGGACCAGACCGTCGGCATCCAGTATAGCGAGGCGAACGGCAATCGGACCGCCGGGCTGCGCGTCTGGGACCGGCCCGACTGGTCGATCAAGCCGCTGATGGAAATGAGCGCGCGTGCTGCGGCCGCACCCGACGAAGCCGGCCGGAACCGTATCCGCGAGGAAATGCGCGCCTATGCCATGGCGAACGGCGGAGCGGGGGCCGAGCGCGTTTTCACCGGAAAAACGTCCGACGATGCGATCGTGCGGCTCGCCGACAAGAGCGGCAAGCCGCGGCTGCTGCTCAAGGTCGGCGCCGACGGCGAGCCGAGCATCGAGTTTCTCGATCCCGCGGGGAAGGTCGTCAAACGCATCACGCAATAGGTCATCCGGTCCGTTTCGAAGCGGTCGGGAGGGCGGTTCCCGGTTCGGACAAGCTTGTCCATCTAACCTATTATTTTTAAACAAAAAAATTCACAATAATGTCATTTTTGCTTGACGGGCGGAGCGATAGCTGGTGCCATCGCGCCATGGATCGTCAGGCTCAACTCCGCTGGTTCGCACGCGAAGTGCTTCCGCACGAGCCCGACTTGCGCAAGTGGCTCGGCGGCCGCGTTCGCGGGCTTGATTCCTGCGATGTCGATGAAGTCGTGCAGGAGGCCTATGCGCGGCTCTGGACCGGCGATCCCGACGCGATCCGCAACGCGCGCGCCTATCTGTTCGTGACGGCGCGCCATATCGTCGGCGAACATCTTCGGCGCTCGCGCATCGTCGCGATCGATCTTGTGGCGGATTTGGACTCGCTGAACATCATTGACGAAGAGATGAGCGTTCACCGGCGCCTCAGCGGACAGGAAGAACTGGCGCGTTTGTACGAAATATTGCAGACGTTGCCGCCAAAATGCCGACAGGCATTCGAGCTGAAGAAGTTTCAGGACTTTTCGCAGCGCCGGATCGCCGAACATATGGGAATAGCCGAAAGCACGGTCGAGAAGCATCTCGCCAAGGCGCTTCGGCTCGTTTCCGACGCAATGAAAGAGGCGCCAGCCGGCGCGCAGGATGGAAGACAGCGTGAGCGCAGGTTCTGGAAATGGGGCTGATATCGACACCCAGGCGACAGCCTGGGCGGTCCGGTCGGCCGAGCGCCCGCTAGGCAGCGTCGAACAGCGACAGCTCGACGCATGGCTGGAAGCCGACAACCGGCATCTGGGCGCCTATGTCCGCGCGCAGGCGCTTTGGCTCGACATCGACCGGATCGCCGCGCTCGATGGCGGGACCCAGCGCGATGTTCCCGTGCCGGTGCGCGAGCGCCCGTGGCGGCGTTATGCGATGGCGGCGTCTGTCGCGCTCGCCGCATTTGGCGGCACCGTCGCTTATGATCATCTGGCGGGGCGGATATCGACCGAACGCGGCGAGGTCCGCCGGATCGCGCTCGACGACGGCTCGATCCTGACGCTCAACGGCAATTCGGCGGTGCAGGTGCGGTACGAGGACGACATCCGGCGGATCATCCTGCGCCGCGGCGAGGCGTCGTTCGAGGTCGCGCATAACAAGCAACGGCCGTTCGTCGTCAGTGCCGAAGGCCTTGATGTGCGCGCGGTCGGCACCGAATTCGTCGTCGGCATCGAGGATAGCGGCGTCGAGGTCACGGTCGAGGAAGGCGTCGTCGCCGTGGACGGCAAGGCGAGCGGTTCGGCCCGGCCGCGCTACATCCGCCGCAACGAACAATTTGTTGCCGCCGCGACCGGGCCGCGCAAGGCCGTGCTCGATGCGGCCGACGTCGAACGTCGCATCGCCTGGCGTAATGGCGTGCTGGTTTTCGACGGCCAGCAACTTGGCGCGGCGGCGGCGGAGGTGAACCGCTATTCCGAGCTTAAGGTGGTGATCGAAGACCCCACGCTGGCGCGCGCCGAATTCATGGGTGTTTTCAAGCTTGGCGATGCGCAGGCGTTCGCAGGCGCCGCGGCGCAGGCGTTCAACGGCGAGGTCGTGCGCCGCGGCGACGAACTTGTTCTGGTGCGCCAGCAGAATTCTCCTTCGCACTGATAGCGGATTTCCGCACGTCGCCGCTCGTCTGTTTATGGAAGCGCTGGATCGCTCCGGGGATGAGGGAGGCAAGACGATGACGTGGGGGCAAGTGAGCCGATTCAATTCGCGCGTGGTTCTGATGGCCGGCGTGGCGGCAACAATGATGTGGGCGGCGCCCGCCATGGCTCAGGAGCGCCAGCGTTATTCGATCCCTTCGGGCGACGCGGCCCAGACGGTTCAGCGCCTTGCGGTGCAATCGGGCGTTCAGGTCATGGTTCCCGACGCGGACCTGGCGGGGATCAGGACGAACGCGATCAACGGCAACTACACGCCGGTCGAAGCGCTGCGCCTGATGCTGGCGAACAAGGGGCTCGAGGTCGTCCGTAACGCCAATGGCGCGGTGGTCATCCGCCGCGCGGCCGCGCGCCCGCAGGCGAGCGTCGGCAGCGAGACGACCGGCGAGGACATCATCGTTACCGGGTCGCGCATCCGCCGTCCCGGCTATGATACACTCGAGGCGACTGTTGTCACCGACGCCGAGGAATTCCGGCGCCGGGGATACACCAACGTCATCGACGCCTTGAACGACACGCCGGGGTTCGTTCCGTCCGAAGTGAATACCATCGGCTCGGATCAGCGAAGCCTGACCGCAGGCCAGAATTTCGCTGATTTCTTTGGGCTGGGCTCGCGGCGCACGCTGACGCTCGTCAACGGCCGACGGTTTGTTTCGTCGAATACCATTTCGGGAGCCGGCGGAAGCACGACACCCGGCGGACAGGTGGATCTCAACCTCATCCCGGCGGGTCTGATCGAACGCGTCGAAACGATCGCGATCGGCGGCGCGCCCGTCTATGGCGCCGACGCCATCTCGGGCACGGTCAATGTCATCCTGCGCGATGATTTCGAAGGGGTCGAACTGACCGGGCAGGTGGGGCTCACCGAAAAGGGCGATGCGCCCAGCTATACCCTGCGGGGGCTGGCCGGCACCAATTTTGCGGGTGGCCGCGGCAACATCGCGCTCGGCGTGGAATATAATCGCCAGGACGGGCTGCTGAAATCGGCACGCACCGGACGGACCTACATGCTTCCCGATCCGGACGGCGACCCGGCGCCCAACCAATATGCGCGCGATCTCGTCTATGACTATATGACCGACGGGGGCTTGCCGTTCACGACCTCGCTCGGCCGGATCGTCGATGCGCAGGGAACGCCGCTCCAGTTCAGCAACGGCCAGCTCGTTCCCTATATTCAGGGAACCCAGCTTTCGGGCCCGATCTTCGACGGCGGCGACGGCTTTCGCTTTGCGGATCACCAGAGCCTGCTCTCGCCGACCGAGCGGGTGATCGTCAGCGGCCTCGGCCATTTCGACATTTCGTCTTCGGTGACACTCTTTGCCGAGGGATCCTATGCACGGAGCACCGGCTACGAGCTTAGCGAACTGTCGGTGGCGGTTTCGCCGATTTTCAACACCGTTCTTCCCGTTCAGATGAGCAATCCCTTT
>NZ_DASWTD010000426.1:0-5865 GCF_036402335.1 Sphingopyxis sp.
CCTATGCTTTTGGAATCGGCCCGCAGGGATATCTGCAGGCGGTTTACTGGGGCGGGCGGCTTGCCGACGATGACCGGCTCGGCCCGCTCGTGGCGCTGCGCGACCATTCGAGCGTCGACATGTCGGCGTCGATCACGCCACAGGAATTTCCGGGGCAGGGCGGCGGTATCTTCGTCGAGCCCGCGCTCAAGGTCGCCTGGCCCGACGGCAGCCGCGACGTCGTGCTGAAATATGCCTCGCACAGCATCGGGCGCGATCGCATCGACGTCGTGCTGCAGGACATCGGCCGGCCGTTGCGCGTGACGCTGCATTATACGATCGACCCCGATACCGGCATCGTCGGGCGGTCGGCGACGGTCGAGAATCGCGACAAGCAGATCGTCCGGCTCGATCAGGTCCAGTCGGCGTCGTACACGCTGCCCACCGGCAATGATTACCAGCTTCATTACCTGACCGGCCGCTGGGCGGCCGAATGGACGCTGCAAAAGCGTCCGGTGACCGAGGGATCGACGGTGATCGAAAGCCGCCGCGGCTCGACCGGGCACCAGTCGAACCCGTGGTTCGCAATCAACCGGGCGCAGGACGCGCAGGAGGAATCGGGCGCGGTGTGGTTCGGCGCGCTCGCCTGGTCGGGATCGTGGCGGATGACCGTCGACCGCGACCAGATCGGCAAGGTCCGTGTCGTCGGCGGCTATAATCCGTTCGATTTCGCCTGGCGACTGAAACCCGGCGAAAAGCTGGAAACCCCCGTCTTCTACGCCGGCTATTCGGCGCAGGGCATGGGCGGCGCGTCGCGGCTGATGCACCGGTTCCAGCGCGACGAGATTTTGCCGCGCCACGATGGCGAACTCAAGCTGCGGCCGGTGCTCTACAACAGCTGGGAGGCGACCGAGTTCAAGGTCGACGAGGCGGGGCAGATGGCGCTCGCGGAAAAGGCTGCGAGCCTTGGCGTCGAACGCTTCGTCATGGACGACGGCTGGTTCGGAAAGCGCAACAGCGACAAGGCGGGGCTGGGCGACTGGTCGCCGAACCCCGAAAAATTCCCGAACGGGCTGAAGCCGCTGATCGACAAGGTGCAGGGGCTGGGGATGGAATTCGGCCTGTGGGTCGAACCTGAAATGGTGAACCCCGACAGCGACCTCTATCGCGCGCACCCCGACTGGGTGATCAACTTCCCCGGCCGTCCGCGCAGCGAGGGGCGCAACCAGCTGATGCTCAACCTCGCGCGCCGCGACGTGCGCGATCATGTGTTCAAGATACTCGACGAGCTGGTGTCGAAGAACGAGATCAAGTTCCTGAAATGGGATTATAACCGCAACTGGTCCGAACCCGGCTGGCCCGAGGCGGGCGAGGATCAGCAGCGTATCTATGTCGACTATGTCGACAACCTCTACTGGATCATCGCCGAACTGCGCCGGCGCCATCCGGGGCTGGAGATCGAGACCTGCTCGGGCGGCGGCGGCCGCGTCGACCTTGGCATATTGGCGCTGACCGACCAGGCTTGGCCGTCGGACAACACCGACCCGTTCGACCGGCTGACGATCCAGGACGGCTTTTCGCACGCCTATGCGCCCGCGGTGATGATGGACTGGGTGACCGACTCGCCGAACTGGGTGAACCGCCGGCAGACCTCGCTCGAATATCGCTTCCTGTCGGCGATGCAGGGCGGCCTCGGAATCGGGGCCAATCTGAATCACTGGAAGGACGAGGATTTCGCGACCGCCAAAAAGATGGTGGCCGAATACAAGACGATCCGCAAAACGGTGCAGCAGGGCGAACTCTACCGGCTGATCTCGCCGCAGGACAATAGTCCGCGCTCGGCGACGCTGTCGGTTTCTCCCGATCGCCGGCAGGCGGTGCTGTTCGCATTCCTGCATAGCAGCACGAAACTCGAACCGTTCCCGGCGATCGGGCTGCGCGGTCTCGATCCCGCGAAGCTCTACCGGCTCCGGCGGATGGGTGGAGCTGCAGCGGAAGCCGGCGCCAATCCGGACGTGGCGAGCGGCCGCTTCTGGATGGAACGCGGCGTCCAGGCGGACCTGCGCGGCGATTTCCAGGCCGCCGGCTATGTGCTGGAGGCGGCTGAATAATCGGCAGCGCTGTCCGAGGTTGGACAGCGCCGCCGCTTCGCTGCACAAGGGCGCGATGAAACGCCTATCCGCCGCTGCCGCGCTGCTCGCCTTCCTGCCGATCGCGTCGTTCGCCGAGCAACCGGCGCCCGATCCGCTGGGCTTCGTCGACCCGATGATCGGCACCGGTCCCGAAGGCCACACTTTCCCCGGGGCGACCGCGCCTTTCGGGATGGTCCAGCTCTCGCCCGATACCGACGCGACGTGCCAGATCCGCGAATGCTATGATCATGCGGCGGGCTACAGCTGGCACGATTCGACGATCCAGGGGTTCAGCCACACGCATTTCTCGGGCGCCGGCCATTCGGACCTTGGCGACCTGCTGGTGATGCCGCAGGCGGGCGAGGTCAAGCTCGATCCGGGCGATCCGAAACAGCCCGGCTCGGGTTATCGCCAGCGCTTCGACCATGCGAGCGAAAAGGCGAGCCCCGGCTATTACGCCGTCACACTGGCCGACAGCGGCATCCGCGCCGAACTGACCGCGGGCACGCGCGTCGGCGTCCATCGCTACAGCTTCCCGGCGGGCAAGGACGCGCATCTGCTGCTCGATCTCCGCTCGTCGCTCTACGACTATCCGGGCAAGATCCTCTGGTCCGGGCTGCACTTGCGTCCCGACGGCACGCTGACCGGCTTCCGCGAGACGCGCGGCTGGGCGCCGGGGCGCAAGCTTTTCTTCGCGATGCGCTTCTCGGCACCGCTCAAGGGTCACGCCTTCCTCGATCGTGACGAAAAGGTTCCGTACAAAGGCTTTCAGGGGCCGGGCCGCGGTAGCGACGCGCTTGCCGAAAAGCTCGGCAAGGCACTTGAGGCGCGGCTCGATTTTGGCGAATTGGGCGGTCCGCTCGAGGTTCGCGTCGCACTCTCGGGTGTTGACGAAGCCGGCGCTGTCGCCAACCTCGACGCCGAAAGCGCCGACTTCGACAGCGTTCGCGCCCGCACGGAGGGCGAATGGCGCAAGGCCTTGGGCGCGCTCGAAATCGAAGCGCCTGCGCCGATGCGCACCAACCTTTACACCGCGCTCTATCACAGCCTGCTGGCGCCGAGCGTGTGGAGCGACGTCGACGGTCGCTACCGCGGCCCCGACGATCAGATCCATGCCGCGAAGGATTTCACCTTCCGCTCGACCTTTTCCCTGTGGGATACGTTCCGCGCGCAGCACCCGCTGCTGACGCTCGTCGCCCCCGACCAGACCAACAGCGACATCGTCAAATCGCTCGTCGCCAGTCGCAGGCACAGCCCGCACGGCATCCTGCCCGTATGGCAGTTCCACGGCCGCGAAACATGGACGATGATCGGCTATCACGCCGTCCCGGTCATCGCCGACGCCTATATGAAGGGCGTGGGCGATTTCGACGCGAACGAGGCTTTGGACGCGATGGTCGCGAGCGCCGACTATGCGCCCTATGGCGGGCTCGGCGACTATATGAAGCTCGGCTATGTGCCGATCGACCGCGAGCTCGAGGCGGCGTCGAAGACGGTCGAATATGCGTATGACGACTGGACGATCGCACGGATGGCCGAAAAAATGGGGCGAACGGATATCGCCGACCGCTTCTACCGGCGCGCGGGTTACTGGCGGAACAGCTTCGATGCCAGGACCGGCTGGCTACGCGCGCGCAAGGCCGACGGCAGCTTCCGCATCCCGTTCGACCCGACCGCGATCAACTATGGCTCGGACTATACCGAGGGCAATGCGTGGCAATATTCGTGGTTCGTCCCGCAGGACCAGGCCGGGCTCTTCACCATTCTTGGCGGCGATGCGAAGGCGGTCGCCAAGCTCGACGCGATGTTCGACTATGACAATTCGAAGCTCGACTACAGCCATGCCGAGGATATCGCCGGGCTGATCGGCCAGTATATCCACGGCAACGAGCCGAGCCACCATGTCGCCTATCTCTATGCCTATGCCGGCGCGCCGTGGCGGACGCAGGAGCGGCTGAAGCAGATCGTCGACAGCCAGTACAAGCCGACCCCCGACGGCCTGTCGGGCAACGACGACCTCGGCCAGATGTCGGCGTGGCTCGTTTTCACCGGGCTCGGCTTCTATCCGGTCGCGCCGGGATCGAACCAATATGTGATCGGCCGGCCCTTCGTGGATCGCGCGGTTCTGAACCTGGCCGGAGGCAACCGGTTTACGGTTGAAACGACGGGACTGTCCGACGCCAACCCTTATGTCGGCAAGGTCGAACTCAACGGCAAGCCGCTCGCGCGCAGCTGGATCTCGGACGCCGAAATCCGGGCGGGCGGCACGTTGCGCTTTACGATGCAGGCCAGATCCGACACCGCGTGGGGCAAGGCGCCGAACGCGCGCCCCTATTCGCTGTCGACCTCACGGAAAGCACGACCGCTTCCGCAAAACTGACGTCCGCGGCGAAGAATGTGGAGGACGGTGACGAGCTATCGGGAAGGGGCGATGGTGCGGTGGCTCATCCCGAGGTCACGACCCGGTTGCGGCCGGCTTCTTTCGCCCGGTAGAGTGCGCGATCGGCCTCGTCGACAAGCATGCCGGCCTGCTGCCCTTCCGCCGGGTTTATCGCGGCAACGCCGATGCTGACGGTCACGGGATGGGGCAGGTCGGCGGTCGGCTCGAGGGTGAAGGACTCGACCGTAGTCCGGATACGTTCGGCGACCAGCGCGGCGGTATCCTCGCCGGTTTCGGGGAGGATCAGGGCAAATTCCTCGCCGCCCAGCCGTGCCGCGACATCGGTTGCACCGCGTGCGCTGCTGGCGAGCACGTCGGCAACGATCTGCAGGCACAGGTCGCCGGCAGCATGGCCAAAGCTGTCGTTATAGTTTTTGAACCGGTCGACATCGATGACCAGCAGCGCGATCGGGCGGCGGAGGCGGAGCGCCATCGCCCACTGGCGTTCGAGGCCCTCGGCGAAGGACCGGCGGTTCGCCAGGCCGGTCAATGCGTCGGTGCGGCTGAGCTGTTCAAGATCGTCGTTCGCCCGGCTCAGTTCGACCGTCTGTTCCTGCAATTGCGCGACGAGCCCCGCATTTTCGGCCGACAGGCGCATCGAGCGCATGATCTCGGCTCCGAGACGGCGTCCGGCGAGCATCATCGCGCCGCAAAGGATGATCGTCGCGATGCCGATCTGGAGGTGCCCGGCACGCCCGCTCGACAGAAATCCTGCCGCCGCGAGGAGCGATGCGGGCACGTGAAAGGCCAGATGCGCGGGCCAGTAGCTGGCCGAGGTGACGGTGATCATCACGGCGCCGAGCGTGATCGCGGTCGCAACGAGCAACTGGGGATCGGTCGCCGCACGCGTGGCCCAGAACATCATCGTCCCCCACACGAGGCCCGAGACGAAGATCAGCGCGGTCGCGCGGCGAAGCCAGCTCTCCGGGCGGCCGTGGTCGCGTTTGCGATATCGCGCGCGGACGATCAGCCGCACGCAGAGAATGAGCGCGGTGACGGCGACGAATATCTCCGCGCCGGTCTCTGCCGGCGTGCCGAGCATCGTCGTCGCGATGAGCGCGGCACCGGCAAATCCGGTAACGGCGCTGGGGACGATCGCCGAAAAAAGAGCGTCGGCCTGTGCGGCGGCGATGCGCTCGTTCAAATCATTTGCCTGCGACACCCGCCCACCTTCATTTCCCGAACCACGGCAGAGCGGTAGCTTCATCATCCCCCGCACGGCAACTGCCTATCGGCGTCGCGTCAGCTTTCAGGCGCGCAGCTATTCTCGATCATGCATGCCGTCCAGCCGCCACCCATCGCCTGAAACAGCTG
>NZ_DASWTD010000427.1:0-3163 GCF_036402335.1 Sphingopyxis sp.
GCTGGCTGTTGCCACCGACAAAGTCCTGATAATATTTCGAGCGGTAGTTGTAGATCGCCTGCAGCGACACCGGGCCGAGTTCGTAATAGGCCTGCGCCGACAGCACATGTTTCGAATAGCCCGAGAGGCCCGCCGCCGGGATCAGGCCGGGCGAAACGGTTTCGGTCTCGGGGTCGTACTGGTCGCCAAGCGTGATGTCCTGATTCTCGAAGTTCGAATCGGCATAATTGTAGCTGACCTTGGCGCCGAGGCCGTCGAGCGGCTTGGGCAGAAAGCTGAAGCGCGTCGCCGCGGTCAGTTCGAGCCCGTAGATGCGCGACTTGTCAGGGCTGTTGCGCGTCTGGGCAACCGGGATCGACACCGTCTCGCCGTTGATCGTGAAATCCTCGTTGTAAACGACGGGCTGGAAGCCGCCGTTGAACTGCTTGTAATAGACGGTCGCCGAAAGGAGGCTGTCCTTGTTCGGATACCATTCGATCGCGGCGTCGGCGTTCCACGACATCAACGGTTTGAGGCGCGGGCTGCCGTTGGCGCGAATATTGCCGATCGCATCCTCGATCGAATCGTAACTCGCGCTTTCGTCGTCGAGCGTGATCGTACGGCCGGCACCGAGCGCGCTGGGGGCGGGACGCGACATCGCGCGATAACCGGCAAGACGGACAAGCGTGTTCGGCGCGACTTCGAAGATGGCGTTGATGCTCGGCAGGATGCGCGTCGAACGGCTCTTGATCGTCACCGTTTCGAAATCGCCGGTTTCTTCGAGCGTGAACGAACCGTCGCCGCCGGGGTCGGGGACGAGGACGAGATCGCTGCGCAGTCCGTTCGAGGTGACGTCGGTCTTGACGACGCGGACACCGAAATTGCCGCGGACGGGCATGTTACCGAGGTCGCTTTCATATTCGGCCATGACATAGCCGGCGAGCGTGCGTTCGGTGACGTCGCGGCTGGTAACCGAACGCATCTCGTCGGGCAGCCCCGGGTCCGTGGTTCCCAGATATTCACCGAACAGGCAGTCGACGTCGAAGGTCGCCCAGCTGTTGATGCTGTTCCCCTTGGCAGCCGACAGGAATCCCGTCTGCGGGAAGCCTTGCCGGCACATGTTGTTGATCCGGCGGTCTTCTTCGAGCGTGAAGTCGGGCCCTAGGTTGAAATCACCATTGCGCAGGTCATAGTCGCGATAGGTGAGTTCGGACCAGCGGCCGCCCGCCGAAATCCGGCTGAAGAAACCATCCATCTCGTATGCGGCGTCGAAGCGTCCTGCGATGATCTCGTTGCGCCGCTTGCTCTCGTCGCGGCGAAAGCGCGCATCGTCCCAGAAGAGGTCGTGGTTGTTCAGATCGAAACGCGGGTCGATCGTGATCGTCGGCACGAATGCGCCCGGCGCGAGATCGTAGGTGTAGGGAATGCGCATGTTGTTGAAGACGGTCTTGTCGCCATTGACGTCCATCGGATCGGTGCGGAGGCGGAAATTGCGTTCGACCTCCTTGCGGATGGTGCGCGAATAGCTGCCGTCGACGGTCAGCGTCAGCCGGTCGTTCGGCTTCCACTCGACCGAAAGCCCGCCGCCCAGATATTCTTCCGAACGCGACAGTTCGGAACCGTTCGATTCGAGCGCGCTTTGGCCTTCGAGATGGCGGATGATGCCATTTTCATCATATTCGACGTTGGTCAGGCTGCGCCGCGCCTCCGACAAGGTCAGGTCGCGGCGGCTTTCGACAAAGGTGCGATCCGAATACTGGACGTCAAGGTTGATGTTGAGCTGGTCCGACGGCCGCCACTGGATCGCGCCGAACGCCGAATCGCGCTTGTCGGTCTCGCTGATCTGGCGGAAGATGTAGCTGTTGGGGACCAGATAATAAGGCTTATTGCCGTAATCCGTCTCGCGATCGAGTTCGGTGCAATTGTTGTTCGTGACTATGATGTCCGCGCGGCACGCGGTCCAGGTCGTGCTCGCGGCATAGGTTTCTTCGGGATTGTTGGTGTCGTTGCGCTGGAAGCCGAGCGAGATGCCGATCGTGTCGTTCGCGAACTGGTCGACATAGCTCAGCGTTCCGCGCCAGCCGATGCCGCCGCCCGAGCCGACGACACGGTCGCCATAGGGGTTGTACTGCGCCTTGATCTCGGCCTGCACGCGCTGCTTGCCGAAATCGAGCGGGCGCAGTGTGCCGATCTCGATCGTGCCCGCGACGCCGCCTTCGACGAGGCTCGCCTGCTGGGTCTTGTAGATCTTGATATTGTTCACGAGTTCGGACGGGAACTGGTTGAAGTTCACCGAGCGATCGCCGCTGCCGTTCGTCGCGTCGCGGCCGTTGAAGGTTGCGTTCGACAGGAAGGGGCCAAGGCCGCGCAGCGCGATTTCGGACGCGTCGCCCTTTTCGCGGTGCGTCGTCGCGCCGGTGATCGTCTGGATCGCCTGCCCCACCGAGATCGCCGGAATGTCGCCGATATCGTCCGACGACAGCGCGTCGACGATCGCGGTTTCCGCGCGCTTGGTGTTGATCGAATTCTGGATCGTCTCGCGAATGCCGGTGACGACGATCGCATCCTCCTCGCCTTCGGCCTGCGGCGCGGGCGCGTCCTGCGCCATCGCGGGCGCGGCGGCGACCAGCAGCGCCGAACCGGCGCCAGCCAGCAACGCGGCGCGCAGGCTGCGCGCGCGGATCGGATTGCGAGAATTCACGTCATCTCTCCCTGGAACTGATTCTGTTCTGGCCGATGCTGTCGAACATGTCGGCCAATTTGTCAACAATAGTGTATGGCAAATTGGTCAGTCCAATTTGCCATACACTTTCTCTTATCGAACGAGCTGGCTCCTGAGGCCCGGCACGGCGCGCGCCAGCGCCTGCGTCACCAGCTTGGCGGTGACCTCCGCCCCGACGTCGCCGAGGTGGGTATAGTCGAACTTGCGCGTCACCTGCCCGCGCGCGCCGTCACCGCTGATCGGCGCGGGTTCGGGCGAGGCCGGGCGCGCGGTCAGCGTCGTTCCCGCTTTCGCGGCCGCGAGTTCCTCGTCGGTCGGCGGCTCCTGCGCCAGCTTGGTCGCCATCTCAGGCCCCATCTCCTGCGCCTGCGCGGCGCTGAGCGCGTTGAGGTCGACGAGCGGCACGTCCATCGCCTTGGCGACGGCGCGCACCTGGTCCGACCAGCTCGCGAGCGTGTTCCG
>NZ_DASWTD010000428.1:0-7501 GCF_036402335.1 Sphingopyxis sp.
CGCTTCCGGTCACCGCCAGAACCTTGCCGGTCATCCGCTCGCGCGCATAGGCGCCGAGCGCAAGGATGCTCGCACTGACATTGCCCACCGCGAGCCGGTCGCCCTCCAGCGCCGCGCTCGCTTCGCTGTCGTTGGCGATGATCGCCGCCGGCGGGTGCGGCAGGCGCGCGAGCCACGCCTCGCTTACGCCAACTTCGCCCTCGGCCAGCCGGACGGCGACCATATCGCCGGGTCGCATGGTCAACGGGGAAATACAGAGGCCGCACGCCGACCATTCGCGCGCCGGGGGCGCCGACCAGCGCCCGCCGGTAGCGCGCTCGACGTCGGGCGCGGTCCAGTGCCGGATCGCCGCGCCGGTCGGCTCTTCCTCAAGAGCCGAACCCCCGCGCGCCTGGCAGGCGAGCAGGTAATTGCGGTATGCGACAAGGCCGGAGAGATAATGCTCGACGTCGTCGATCCGGATCCGGAACGCATGATGCCGGATGAAGAAGCTGCCGGCGATCTTGCGCGGATCGGCGAAGAACATCGCAAGCTCGGGCCAGAAATGGCCGTTGAGCAGGTAGCCGGCACGATGATGCAGCGCCTTGTAGAAACGCGGGATATCGATGCCGTCGAGCAGATGGGCCAGCGCGGGATCGGCCCGCAACCGGCCGATCATCTTCTCCGCCGCCATCATCAGTTCGAGCAGGGTCGGAAAAGTGGTGATCCGTTCGAGGACGAACCCCAGATAGTCTTTGAAATTTTCGAGGCCGAACCGGAAATAGGCTTCGTGCGGGCGATGAAGCGTCAATTCGTTAACGCAATAGCTCAGCCAATGGTCGTGCGCCTGCCAGTGCTGCTGGCGAATAAAATGCCCGAACGCCTTTTCGACGGCGGCCAGCCAGCGCGGATCGCCGGTGACCCCGAACAGACGCATCAGTCCGAAGGCGGCTTCGCCCTCATAATAGATGATGCGAAAAGCCTGTTTCACATCGAGCGCAGGATAGTTCAGCACATGCGTGAAGCCACCCGTCGCGGGATCCTGCATGTGGAGGATGCCGGCAGCCAGCCCGTCGAGCAACGCGGCGTGGCGATCATCGCCCGTCAGTTCGCGATGTTTGACCAGCGCGAGAATCGCAACGGCATTGCCGCCCAGTTTGATTTCCGATCCCGTATCAACAAGGAATGCCGCCGGCTCTCCACCCGGCAGGGTAACAGGCCGGATCAGTCCGGTTACAAGATGGGCCAGCGCCCGGTCGATCGCAGCCTCGAGCTTCGCGTCGCGCGTCACCTCCCAGGCTTCGAGCATCGCATAGAGCGTGCTCGCATGGCGAAGGCTGTTGTAGGATTGGATCGGGCGATCAAAACAGGGGTGCCATCCGTAGTGAAACCGCCCGTCGGCGCCGACTTGCGACGCCAGATAGTCGCTGCCGTCCCGGATCAGCCGCGCCATGTTTTCGGCGTCGAGCGTCGACATCATCCGGCGTCCGGCATCGAGGCCGTCACCGTTCAGCGCGTGGACGATGCCGTCATCGCCGACGAATGCTCCTTTCGTCGTGAACAGCCAGATCGCGCCCTCATCGGCGAAATGCAGGGCGCGAAGGCCGTGGCGCTCCGCCGCATAGATACAGAAATTTCCTTCGTTCAGAACGGCGGAAGCCTGTTTCGGACCACCATAGAGCATGGCATTGGCGTTGATCTCGGTTTCCAGAAACGCGTGTTCGAAATCGGCGTCGAGCGAAATGCCAAGGCGAAAATAGTTGCGCTTGATATCCTTCAGCCTGGCCCGGAGCGCGCCCCACGAACTTTGTTCGACCGCGTCGACCCAGTCGACACGCAGCCAGCATCCGTCCGTCTCGCGGCGCGCCAGTTCGTCCACGGCGCGCTCCCAGGCGTCCTCGGCCGTCGCCCCCGTTATGGTGAACACCTCCGCGCGCCGCGTCGCATCGGTGCACGAGACGAACAGCACGAACCGCTTGGCGCCCCTGGTGATAACGAAGCCGATGTCCGGCATCGCCGCGCGCAACGAAGCGAAACGCAGGGCGAGCGGCGCGGTCATCGTTCGCGCAGCGCCTCGCGCGCGCGGTTCAGGGGTTTGAGCAGATATTCCAGCACGGTTTTTTGCCCGGTGTGGACATCGACGGTCGCCACCATGCCCGGCACGATGGGAAAGCGTTTGCCCATCTTGTTCACCAGCGCATCCGACTTCGTGCGGACGAAGACGCGGTAATAGAATATCTCCGGCTTCACCTCGTCGCGGATCGTGTCGGGCGAGATCGTGGTGACCGTGCCGTCGAGCCCGCCATAAATCGAATAATCATAGGCGGTGACCTTCACCGTCGCGCGCTGCCCCGGATGAATGAAGGCGATGTCGCGCGGCGCCATGCGCGCCTCGATCATCAACTGGTCGTCGAGCGGGATGATTTCCATCACCTTCCCGTTCGGCGACACGACGCCGCCGACGGTCGAGACCTCGATGCTCTTGACGATCCCGCGGACGGGCGAGCGAAGCGTGAGGCGCGCGAGCGTATCCGACCGGCCGCGCACGACAGGCGCCAGCGCCTCGACCTGCTCGTCGGCCTGCGCGAGTTCCTGCCGCGCCTCGACGATATATTGCGACCGCAGATCGGCCTTTTTGAGCTCGAGGTCGGCGCGTTGCCGCTTCAGGCGCAGCACCTCGGCCTGGCTCGCCGCACCGACCTCGATCAGTGATTCGCCGATGCCGACTTCCTTGCGAATGAGCGCGAGCGATTCATCGATCAGCCCCAGCGAACTGGCGAGGCTGTTTCGGCGCGCCTGGTACAATCGCTGCTGTTCGGCCTTGAGGTCGGGAAAATCGTCGAGTTCGCCGGAAAAGACGATCGGCGTCTGGTTCACCTCGGCGCGGAGCCGCGCGGAGGCAGCGAGCGCCGCGCGATATTTTGCCGCGCTTTCCTCGACGGTCGAACCCGCGAGGGTCGGATCGAGCTGCGCCAGTATCTGCCCCGGTTTGACGATCGAATCCTGCCGGACGAAAAGCTTCGCCAATATGCCGCCTTCGAGCGACTGGACCACCTGTTCGCGCGACGTCGGCACGACGCGGCCGCTGCCGGTCGCGACCTCGTCGAGTTCGGCGAGCCAGGCCCAGACCAGGCCCGCAGCGAGGAAGGCGAACAGGAGCCAGACGAGGCGGCTCGCGGGCACGAGCCGGCCGTCCTGATCATCGTCGAACAGCCAGCTGTCGGAAGCTTCGCGCGCCGTCATGCCGCCCGCCCCCTGGCCTGCATGGTGCGCAGCGCCGCCGCCTTGGGCTCGTCGAGGGCGATCGCGCCGTTGTGGATGACGATGATCCGGTCGACGAGATCGAGCACCCGCATGCGGTGCGTCGCGATCACCACCGTCCGGTCGCGGCTCCACGGCTTGAACCGTTCGATGAACAACCGCTCGGTCGCCTCGTCCATCGACGCGGTGGGCTCGTCGAGCAGCACGACCCGGGGTTCGCGGATCAGCAGCCGCGCGAGGAGCAGAGCCTGGATCTGACCGCCCGAAAGCCCGATCCCGCCCTCGAGGATCACCTGTTCCAGCCCGCTGCGCGAACGCTGGATGAAATCGTCCGCGCCGACCATCTGAAGCGCCTGCATGATCTCCTGAAGCGAGGCCTGCGGATGACCGAGCGTGAGATTTTCGCGGATCGTGCCGTAAAAGAGCCGGCTTCCCTGGCTGAGCAGCCCGACATCGCGCCGGACGTCGGCGGGATCGATCTGATGGAGCGCCAGCCCGTCGAGCAGCACTTCGCCGGACACCGGATGGAGCAACCCCGAACACCCCTGGAGCAAGGTCGACTTGCCCGCGCCGTTGCGCCCGAGGATGGCCACCTTCTCGCCCGGTTCGATATGAAGTTCACCCACCGACAGCGCGGCGGGCGAATTGGGGTCGGCATAGCGGAATACCGCCGAACGGAGCGCGAAACGGCCGGCGATCGCGGGCAGCTGGATACGATGTTCGTCGTCGGGACTGTCGACCGGCAGCGCCATGATCTGATCGAGACTCTTGATGCCGACCCGCGCTTGCTGGAGCCGGTTCAGTATCTGGCTGAGTTGCGCGATCGGCGCGATCATCCGCGATCCGAGGATCGACGACGCCACAAGGACGCCGGTGGTGATATCCCCGGCCATCACCAGCGGCGCGCCGACAAAGATGGTGGCGGCATAGACGGCGTTCTGGACGTTGTGCGTCCAGACCGTCAGGCTGTTTGTGAGCCCGCGCAGTTTTAGCTGAGCTTCCGCGGCCGCCGCGTTATAGTGATTCCATTGCTGCTGGAACCGGTGTTCGGCCTGCAGCACCTTGATGTCTTCGAGACCCTGCACCGCCTCCACCAGCATCGCGTTGCGAAGCGAGGACTCGCGCATCGATTCGTTCGCATAGGCGCGCAGGCGGCGCTGGGCGAGCAGGCCCGGGACGATCAGCAGGAACAGCGCCGAAAGCGGAACCAGCGCAAGCGGGCCGGCGATGAACCAGAGCAGCGTGAGGAACAGCAGGAAGAAGGGTATGTCGGCCATCGCCGCGACGGTCGTCGAGGTCAGCAGTTCGCGGACCTGTTCGAGGTCGCGCAACTGCGCGATGAACGCGCCCGTCGATGTCGGGCGATCGCGGTTCCGGACGCGCAGCGCATGGCCGAACACCTGGTCCGACATCCGCATGTCGGCGCGTTTGCCGAGGATATCGATGATCCGCATCCTGAGGCGGCGGAACAGGAAGTCGAAGCCGATGGCGAGCAGGACGCCCCCGAACAGGATATAGAGCGTGGGAAAGGATTCCGCCGGGATGACCCGGTCGTAGACCTGCATCGAAAACAGGACGCCCGCCAGCGCAAGGCTGTTCGCGGCAAGCGAGGCGATCAGGATATGCGAATAGGACCGCATATCCTTGAAGACGATGCGGCGCAGCCAATGCTCTTCGAACGGACGGATATAGGTATCGACCCGCGCATCCTTTACCGATCGCGCCGGCCGCGCGGCAATGCAGCGCGTCGCCGAAGCAAGCAGGCGATCGGCGGCAATATTGTTCTCCAGTCCCCCCTCGCCCATGATGGCGACGCTCGCATCGCCCGATGCATCGACCGCGGTGACGACGGCAAGCCCGCCATCGGCGAGCTCCACGATCATCGGCAGCCGTTCCGAACTGAACTTCGTCTCGCCCGGCGCCAGGAAGCGGACGCGCAGCCCCGCCCCGCGCGCCACGACACCGATCCGCTCGGCGTCATCGCCTCCCGTCTTCCACAGGCTGGCCAGCTTGCTGTCTTCCGCCGGGCCGGGCAGGCGATAGTGGCGGGCAACCAGACCGAAGGCCTCGATCCACGGCTCGGCCTGGAAAAGCCGGGCCGGCGGAGCCGCCTCCTCCATCACAGCGCGACCCCGCGTACCGCCAAGCCGCTCAACCCGAAAACTTCACGCTGGACACCCGAATAGAAGAGGCAATCGACCTGCAGGCGGCGCGTGTCATACTGCGTGTTGACGCGGTCGAAGCGCACCTGATGCAATTCCTGTTCGGCGTTGAGCAGGTCGACGAGCGTTCGCGTTCCCATGTCGAGATACTGGAGACGATAGAGACGCCCGGTCTCGTCCATGCTGGCCTGCCGTGCCGTCAGCGTGTCGAGCACCCCCGTCAGGCTCGTCACCTGCCGCTCGGCTTCGGCGAGAAGACGGCTCACCTCATTGCGAACCCGCGCTTCGGCAGCATCGGCGGCGCCGAGGCTGTAGGCGGCGCTTCGCGTTCGCGCCCGTCTGGCGCCGCCGCTGTAGAGCGCGCTCGAAACATTGATTCCGAAATTATATTCGGCGCGCCGCGAGAAAGGGTCGTGAATATCGGCGCCACCACCGGCGCCGAAGGAAATCGTCGGCAGCCCGTCAGCCTTGCTGCGTTTGAAATCGGCCATCGCCTCGTCGCGCTGGGCCTGCGCCTGCATGACTCCAGGCACCATTGTCCAGTCGGGTTCGCCCCTCGCACACGCGCCATACAGCCCCGGCACCGGATCCAGCGACACCTCGGGCGCCGCCGGGCGCCCGAGCAGGAACGCCAGATTGCTGTCCCAGCGATGCCGTTCGGCCTCGATCTCCTGCAGCGTGACCTCGGCTGCCTGAACGCGCGCCCGCGCCTGCAACGCATCCGATTTGGTGCTGGCGCCCAGCCGGTAGCGATGATCGACGAGCTCGCTGATGCTCTGGATGCTCGCGAGCTGGTCGAGCGCCACCTGCCGCAGGACCATGTCGCGCTGGATTTCGATCACGGCATAGCTTGTGTCGCGGATCAAGCTGTCGACCGCGAGAAGCAATTCGGCCCGGCCAATCCGCGTTCCCGCTTCGGCGGCGGCGACCGAACTCGACACCTTGCCGAAATCGAAAAGCATCTGCGACGCGGACAGGTTCGCGCGCGGGCGCCAGCGACTCTGGGTGATATTGTCGTAACTCGATCCGACGCCGCCGCTGATCTGCGGTTTGTAACCTGCCTTGGCGATAGCGACCTCTTCGGCGCGGGCCTGCAGCCGGCCGACCGATTCGGTGATCGAGGGATGCCATCCCACCGCCTCGCGCACGGCGGTCTCCCAGAGAAGCGGTGAGGTGTCGGCGGCCGAAGCAGCGGTCAGAACCGGCGAAACGGCTATCGCCAACAAGAGCCTGAGCCCTGTTCGGATGCGTATCTTGCGCCCGTACCGCCCCTGAATCGGCATCTATCCTCCGAACATTTGTCCCTGATTGCGACAAAATGCGAAAGGAAAGTGCACTGATTTGCCAGCACACCCTCCAGTCGCATGTTCAAAGTATTAGATTAACGGGTGGTTATTCGAGTTCAGTTCGTCATCCTGATTGATCGACAGGAAACCAAGCGGATCGTCGACTGGAACGGAATTTTGATCCATTTCGGATGTTTCTCCAGTTACAGCATGAATATCTTCGGACTTTCCACTCTCTGTATCGTCTTGACTGTTTTCGAGATAGCTTTCCAGAACTTCGACCAGATCGCCCTTTCCTTCGAAGAGATCATACACGAAGTTGTCCGCCTCGGCAGGCGCCGCACGATTTGCGGCGTGCGCCGGATCGAAGCCATCGAGCGGTATCGTATCGCCGGCTTCGAACGACATCGCCGAAGCCATGAACGGCAAGGCACCACCCGGATCGTTGACATCGACCGTCACCGACAGTTCGGCCTGAACGACATCGCCGTTCGGATGCCGGATCTGATAGGTGAAGACATCGACCTGGTCGGTATCGAAATAGCCGAGGTTCGGATCGGGCTCGTAATGATAGTTGCCGCCCGCATCGACCGTCAGCGTGCCATAGGCCCCGGTCAGGGTGACCGGCGTGTCGCCGACCTCCGCAAAGCCGGCGCCGCTGTCGACGAGCACCGACGTGAAGCGTGAGCCGGTGACGTCATTCTCGAGCAGGTTGCCGTCGGCTCCGCTGACCGCGTCGACCTGGAACTCGGTGAGGTTGGTGACCTCCTGATGCAGCGACACCGCCGACGTATAGCCCAGTCCGAGCGTGTT
>NZ_DASWTD010000429.1:0-5405 GCF_036402335.1 Sphingopyxis sp.
TGCGACGCCAAGCTGACCTACAGCAACGCATGGGCCGACCGCCTGCCCGCCGCGTTCAAAGTCTATCCGCGCGCGACGCTACGCGAAGCCGCAGGCATCGCCGGCGGCAAGTGCAACATCCGCGTCGTCAATTTCCAGACCGCGGCGTCGATGCAGGCCGTGCTCGATTATTATCACACGATGGCGATCCGCGCCGGCTACACCAGCGACCACCGCGTCAACGGCAACGAACATATGCTTGGCGGCACCAAGGGCGACCTCGCCTATGTCGTGATGCTGCGCCGCGATGGCGGCATGACCGATGTCGACCTGGTGGCGTCCGGCGGCAAATAAGGCAATTTTCGAACATAGTGAAAAGGCCCCGGGGAGAGGGAACCCCCGGGGCCTTTTCTATGCTTGCGTGACGAGCAAGCGGTCAGATCTTGTCGCCGAGCGCGCCCTGGACCTTGCCCTTCAGATTCTGGGCTTCGCCCTTGCGCTCCTGCGCTTCGCCTTCGGCACGAAGGCGCTCGTTGTCGGTCGCCTTGCCGGCCGCCTGCTTCACATTGCCTGCGGCTTCATTGGCAAGTCCTTTGGCTTTTTCGGTCAGTTCACCCACGGGGTTTCTCCTTGCTTTTCAGAGGCGGAGGGGGTGCCTCTTGCCAATCAACGGTTCGTCGCCGTCACCGTTCCGGCGAAAGGGTCGAAGCGTTCATCGCCAAAGACGATCCGCAGCAGCCATTGTTGTTCTTGATATGTTCCAATCGATGCCCTACCCGGATCGTGCGGCGTCGATGGAGGAGATGATGGTGAAGCTCGAACCCAATTGCATCGTCGAGAATGGCAGCCTGTCCGATTGCGACTTCGCCGATGCCGATCTGTCCGGGGCGACATTGACCGGATGCGAGCTGCGCGACGTCCGGTTCACGGGGACGTGCCTGCAGGATGCGCGCCTGACGGGGTGCCGGTTTATCCGCTGCCGCTTCGCCAACGTCGATATGCGCGACGCGCTTTTCGCGAATTGCTCCTTCGTTGACGACACCGGCCATGTCGGCGCGCAATTCGCCTTTTCGCGTCTCGAGCAGGCGCGCTTCAGCCGCAGCGACCTGTCCTTCGCGAAATTCGATCGTTCGGCGCTGTTCGGGGTCGAGTTCGACGCGTGCAACATGCGCGGCGCCGCATTCCACAAGGCCGATTTCTCCCGGCTATTCGGACGCAAACTCGTCAAGACCGCCGCAACCCTGCGCGGCTGCAATCTCGAATTCGCCGATCTCAACGGGATACGGATGCCGGGTTGCGACCTTTCGGGTTCGAACTTCCGCGAAGCGGTGTTGTTCGACGCCGACCTCGAAGGTGCCGACCTGCGCGGCTGCGATCTTGTGCTTGCGTTGACCGCCGGCGCGAAGCTCGCCCGTGCCGACCTCCGCGATGCCGATCTCGCCGGGCTGAACCTCAGGGAAATCGCCAGCCTCGAAGACATGATCGTGTCGGCCGACCAGCAATCGCCCTTGCTCGCCGCAATGGGGCTGGAGGTTTATCCGGGCTGACCCGTCCCGGATGGGCGATCAAGGGCAGGCCCTACGGCTTCACCCCGAACAGCTTGCGCGCATTCTCGCCGCGAATCTTTGCCTTTTCGGCTGCGGTAAGATCGAGCTTTTCGAACGCGTCGACTGTCTGCGCCAGCGAGAATTGCGGATAGTCCGATCCGATCAGGATATGATCGATCCCGACGTTGCGCATCGTCCAGACGAACTCGTTTTCGATCGGCGTATCGGCAGCCAGCGTCACCATCGCCGAAATGTCGAAATAGATATTGTCGCCGAACAACCCCTCGGCGGTGCGCGCCATTTTCAGGATGTTCCAGAAACGGAAATTGAGCCCGCCCATATGCGCAAAGACGAACTTCGTCTTCGGCGCCTGCAGTGCGAGATTGAACAATTTCTCGCTGTCGCCACCGGGCACGATATTGGCATTGTCCATCACAACGATGACGCCAAGCTCGCCGGCACGCCTGACCAGCGTCAGCACGCGCGGATCGGCGGGATCGAACTTCTGCGTGTGCGGATGGATCTTGAGCAGCTTCACGCCAAGACCGGCAACGCGCTGTAATTCCTCGATAGCTCCCGGACCGTCATAGGGATGTACCGTCGCGATCGGGACCATGTCCGGATGCTTCTTCGCCAACGCGATCAGCGCGTCGTTGCGCGCCCGAATGTCGTCGGGATTGCCCGCGAGCGCCTGGTTCGGCCCGCCGAACCACATGCCGCCGAAACCGGCAATCTTCAGTCCGGCGCCTTTTACCTGATCCTGATATTCGCCGATCGACTTTTCGCCGTCCCACAGATGGACATGGCTGTCGAATATCTGCTGCGCGCTTGCCGCCTGCGGCGCAAGGCAGAGGGCGGCAAGGATCGGCAGGATTTTCATTGTGGCCGGCCTAGATCAGCCCCGCCAGCGGGCTCGACGGATCGGCATATTTACGCAGCCCCATGCGCCCCGCCAGATAGGCATCGCGCCCCGCCTCGACCGCCAGCTTCATCGCGCGTGCCATGCGGACGGGGTCCTTCGCTTCGGCGATCGCGGTGTTCATCAGCACGCCATCGCAGCCAAGCTCCATCGCCACCGCGGCATCGCTCGCCGTCCCGACGCCGGCATCGACGAGCACCGGCACCGACGCGCCTTCGACGATCAGCCGGATCGTCACCCGGTTCTGGATGCCGAGCCCCGATCCGATCGGCGCGCCCAGCGGCATGATCGCGACCGCGCCCGCATCCTCGAGCTGCTTCGCGGCAATCGGATCGTCGACGCAATAGACCATCGGCAGGAAGCCTTCTTTCGCGAGCACTTCGGTTGCCTCTAGCGTCTCGCGCATGTTCGGATAGAGCGTCTTCGCTTCGCCCAGCACTTCCAGCTTCACCAGATCCCAGCCGCCCGCCTCGCGCGCCAGCCGCAGCGTGCGGATCGCGTCGTCGGCGTTGAAGCAGCCTGCGGTATTGGGCAGGTAGGTGATCTTCTTCGGATCGATATAGTCGGTGAGCATCGGCGCGCCCGGGTCCGACACATTGACGCGGCGCACCGCGACGGTGACGATCTCCGCCCCCGAGGCTTCGACCGCGGCGGCGTTCTGCTCAAAATCCCGGTATTTGCCGGTGCCGACGATCAGGCGCGACGTGAATGTCCGGCCGGCGACGCTCCAACTGTCGATCTTGTCCACATTCAATCCTTGTTCTGTACGATATTCGCGATGTCGCCGAGCGGATCGCGAACGAAAAAGCGGCGGACGCCCCACGGCTCGTCGCGCAGCGCATAGACGATCTCGTGCCCCGCCTCGACCGCGCGCGCATGCACCGTATCGACATCATCGACACCGACCGAATAGGCGGGCTGCAATCCCGACGGATCCCCGCTGAGGATGCTGATCTGCGCCATCGGCTGCGTGTCCGAACGATAGGTGGTGATGAAGCCCTGCGTCATCGCGGTTTCCAGCCCCAGCACATCGTTGAAGAAGGCCTTGCCCGTTCCCGGATCGTCGGCGTAGCGATTGACGACTATTCGCGCGACCGCCATCAACCGCCTCCCACAAAATGAACGATTTCGAGCACATCACCCTCGGCAAGTGCAACATCGGCGAGGGTTGATCGCGGCACGATATCGCGGTTGCGTTCGACCG
The DNA here is from genome assembly GCF_036402335.1 of Sphingopyxis sp. Classification (GTDB taxonomy): domain Bacteria; phylum Pseudomonadota; class Alphaproteobacteria; order Sphingomonadales; family Sphingomonadaceae; genus Sphingopyxis. The sequence goes on from NZ_DASWTD010000429.1 coordinate 3,650, forward strand.
CGACCTTCTTCACGTCGAGCCCCAGCGACGCGACCAGATCGGCGATGCTGCCTTCGCGCACCTGCCGGGGTTCGCCATTGAGGATGACCGAGATCATGGGGAATTCCGCCTCGCTTTGCCTTTTGCCGAGCAGCCCATATAGGGGGTGCGAGCAACCTAGCAACCGAAAGCCCGCGCCTTGCCCGATCTGCAAACCGTTTATGTCCTGAGCGGCCCCAACCTCAACCTGCTCGGCACGCGCGAGCCCGAGATCTACGGCCATGATACGCTCAACGACATCCATGCCCGGCTCGAAGCGCAAGCGGCGGAGCTCGGCCTGCGTGTCGAATGCCGGCAGACGAACCACGAAGGCGTGCTGATCGACTGGCTCCACGAAGCATATGTGTCGGGCGCCAAGGCAGTGCTGCTCAACGCCGGCGGCTATACGCACACCTCGGTCGCGATCCACGACGCGATCAAGTCGATCAAGGTACCGGTGATCGAGGTCCATCTTTCGGATCCGATGAAACGCGAAAGCTTCCGCCACATCAGCTATGTCGGCATGGTCGCGGCGGCACATTTTGCAGGCCATGGCGCGAACAGCTATACGCTGGCGCTGGACGCCGCCGCCCGTCTCTGACAATAGGGCGCATCAAAAAACGGGGTCTGGGCGCCCCAACAACGGCGCCGCAACAACAGGAAAAATTCTCATGGGTGACCATAAAGACAATGGCATCAACATCGATCCGGCATTCGTGCGCGCGCTTGCAGAGCTGCTCGACGACACCGGATTGTCCGAAATCGAAGTCGAGGACGGCGAACGCAAGATCCGCGTCGCGCGCACGCTGAGCGCCGCAGCCGCGCCTGTGGCCTATGCCCCCGCGCCGGTCGTTGCGCCTGCCCCTGCTCCGGCTGCGGCCGCGGCTCCCGCCGCAACGCCTGCTGCCGACAATTTCGCCGACGCGGTCAAATCGCCGATGGTCGGCACCGTCTATCTCGCCGCTGAACCGGGCGCGCCCAATTTCGCTGCCGTCGGCTCGGCCGTGAAGGCCGGCGACACGATCCTGATCATCGAGGCGATGAAGGTCATGAACCCGATCGTCGCGCCGGCTTCGGGCACGCTGAAGGCCGTGCATGTCGAGAACAGCCAGCCGGTCGAGTTCGACCAGCCGCTGTTCACCATCGGCTGAGCCACGACATGGCCATCGAAAAGCTCCTGATCGCCAACCGCGGCGAGATCGCGCTGCGCATCCACCGCGCGTGCCATGAAATGGGCATCAAGACGGTCGCGGTCCATTCGACCGCCGATACCGACGCGATGCACGTCCGCCTTGCCGACCAGGCCGTGTGCATCGGCCCGCCCGCGGCGAAGGACAGTTATCTCAACATCCCCGCGATCATCTCTGCGGCCGAAGTCACCGGCGCCGATGCGATCCATCCCGGTTACGGCTTCCTGTCGGAAAACGAGCGCTTCGCCGAGATCATCGAAGCGCATGACATGATCTTCGTCGGGCCGAAGCCCGAGCATATCCGCACCATGGGCGACAAGGTCGAGGCGAAGCGCACCGCGGTGTCGCTCGGCCTACCCGTCGTTCCGGGCTCGCCCGGTGCCGTGACGTTCGGCGAGGAAACGAAAAGGCTGGCGAAGGAAATCGGCTATCCGGTGCTGATCAAGGCCGCCTCGGGCGGCGGCGGGCGCGGGATGAAGGTCGTCCCCGACGAGGACAGCCTTGAAAGCCTGATGGGTCAGGCATCGAGCGAAGCCGCGGCGGCGTTC
>NZ_DASWTD010000430.1:0-13430 GCF_036402335.1 Sphingopyxis sp.
GGAACACGGTCGTGCCCGGGCAGATAATGGCTGTCCTGAAATTCCGCTGCCGTCGGTGCAAAGATCACGTCGCGGCCGGCCAGTTCGCGGGAGACTTTTCCCGACAGGACATCGCTGGCGCTATAATCGGTGATCGAACTCGTCCGGTACGAGTAGTCGAGGGCATAAACCCCGGCCTTGTCCGATCGCCGGTTGGCGAGCAGCGACGAGAAGCTGGGAATGGTGCGCCCGTTGACGTCGAGCGTGATCGGTATCCGCCAGACCTGCCAGAGTTCATATTCCCATCCGATACAGGCGATCCGGGCCGCAGTGCCGAAGGCGGGACTGGGGAAATGCGCCAGTTCGGAATCACCGCTGCGCGCCGACTTCGCTGCGACCGCGAGGATGGCGCGGTCGCCCATCTGCTTGACCGCCTTCGTCAGCACGGGGAAATCGGGATCCCGTTCGCGGCGGTCGTAGGTGAAGTCGATAAACAGGCGTTTTGCGCCGGCCTTGTCGATCGCGCGGACCAGCTGCGCGTGCTGCGTCATCGAAAAATTGCGGTCGGCGACTTCGTCGAGCGTCCGGTCGTCAAGCGAGACCACGACGATGTCGCCTGACACCGGCCGCCACGCGACGCGGCCGATCGCAGCCTCGATTATCCGGTCGAGCGGTTCGCTGACTGCGGCCAGCCCCACGACGACGCTGAGGAGCAGCGACAGGCCGATGGATCGCCAGCTGATGATCAGACTTTTGACCGGAATGGGCACGCACGTCTCCAGCAATTGCCGGTCGTGCCTAGTCGCAGATGGTTATCATCGCGTTAATTATGAACGAAATCCTGCGCTGCGCGATCGGGCGAAAGCGCAGGATTTCGGCCGATTCAGGCGATAGAAGGCAAAGGTTCCAGCGCCGCGTCGCCCGCGAGCGCCGACGCGGCGAGGCCGGTCGCCCCAGGGACGATCTGCTGGAGATAGAAGCGCGTCGAGGCGATCTTCGCTTCGAGGAAGGCGCGGTCGCCGTTGCCGTCATCGAGCGCGGCGCGCGCGGCCTTGTGCTGGATCGCCATCAGCCAGCCGCACGTCGCCGTCGCGAGCATCGTGAGATAGGGATAGCTGCCCGCGAGCCGGTCGCCGGTGTTTGCCGAAACCATCCAGTCGGTGACCGCACGGCACGCGTCGACGAGCTGCTGGAGCTCGGGGAAATCGGCGCCGCCGCGCGCGATATCGTCGATCAGCCCGCGGACGAGATCGCCTCCCGCCATGCCGAGCTTGCGTCCGACGAGGTCGGCGGCCTGGATGCCGTTCGTGCCTTCGTAGATCGGGGCGATGCGTGCGTCGCGATAATGCTGCGCGGCGCCGGTTTCCTCGATAAAGCCCATGCCGCCATGGACCTGCACGCCGAGGCTCGCGACTTCGCAGCCGATGTCGGTCGCGTGCGCCTTGACGAGCGGGATCAGGATATCGGCGCGCATCGCGGCGGCCTCGTCGCCCAGTTTGCCGAAGTCGATCTGCGCCGCGGCATAATAGGTCAGCGCGCGCGCGGCCTCGGTCTGCGCGCGCATCCGCCACAGCATGCGGCGCACGTCGGGGTGCTGGTCGATCGTCACCGGCGTGCGGTCGGGCGAGCCCGCGAGCGCCGACTGGACGCGTTCGGCGGCGAAGCGCTGCGCCTGCTGCGTCGCGCGTTCGCCGATCTGGATACCCTGGCAGCCGATCATCAGCCGCGCGTTGTTCATCATCACGAACATCGCGCGCATGCCGCCCATTTCGTCGCCGACGATCTCGCCAAGGCAATCCTCGTCCTCGCCATAGACCATCACCGCGGTCGGCGAGCCATGGATACCGAGCTTGTGCTCGATCGAGGCGCAATGGACGCCGTTGCCGATCGTCGGATTGCCGTCCGCATCGAGGCGGTATTTGGGGACGAGGAAGAGCGAGATGCCGCGCGTCCCCTCGGGTGCGCCGGGGGTGCGCGCGAGGACGAGGTGGACGATATTGTCGGTGAGGTCATGCTCGCCGAAGGTAATGAAGATCTTTTGCCCCTTGATCTTGTAGAGGCCGGCATGCTCGCCCTCGGTAACCTTTTCGGCGGTCGAGCGCAGCGCGCCGACATCGCTGCCCGCGGCGGGCTCGGTCAGGTTCATCGTGCCGTTCCACTCGCCGGTGATCAGCTTGGGAAGCCAGGTCTGGCGCTGTTCCTCGGTGCCATAGGCCATCAGCGCGTGGATCGCGCCGGGGGTCAGGATGCTGCACAGCGAAAAGCCCATGTTCGCGCTGCCGAGCGCCTCGATCACCACGGTCGCAAGGGTGAAGGGCAGGTCCTGCCCACCATAGTCGCCGGGGCCGTCGATGCTGCCCCAGCCCGCCTCGACGAACTGTTTGTAGGCGTCCTTGAAGCCCGGGGGCATGGTGACCTTGCCATTGTCCCATTTGGGACCCGCCGTATCGCCGACGCGGTTGAGCGGGGCGTAGACGTCGGCGGCGAACTCGCCGATGCCGGTGACGATCGCCTCGACCATGTCGGGGGTCGCGGCGGCGAAGCGCTCGTGGCTCGCCATCGCGTCGACGCGCGCGATATGGCTCAGGACGAAAAGCTGTTCGGTGGTGGGCGGCGTATAGGTCATGGGCCGACTTTCCTGGTGAATATCGTTGCGCGGGCGCTATAGCGCGGCATGGCCGACGGTCAAACGCGCATGAACACCGATATCCGCCGTTTCGGTGCGGAGGCAATGGCGCGCGCCGGGGGGCTGATCGGGGAGGGGCAGCCGGTCGCGGTGCCGACCGAGACCGTGTACGGCCTCGCCGCCGACGCGCGAAACCCGCAAGCGGTGGCCCGGATTTACGCCGCGAAAGGGCGGCCCGATTTCAATCCGCTGATCGTCCATGTGCCGGACTTGGCGGCGGCTGAAAAACTGGGCGTGTTCGGGGCGGTCGAGCGGGTGCTGGCGGAAGCGTTCTGGCCGGGGCCGCTGACCTTGGTGGTGCCGCGCACGGAAGATTGCCCGGTCGCGAGTATCGCGACGGCGGGGCTCGATACGATCGCGCTGCGCGTGCCGGGGCATCGTGCGATGCAGGCTTTGCTGACGGAAACGGGGGCACCGCTGGCGGCGCCGAGCGCCAATGCGAGCGGGCGGGTGAGCCCGACGAAGGCCGAACATGTGCTAGCAAGCCTCGACGGCCGAATCGCGCTGGTGATCGACGACGGGCCAACGACGGCCGGCGTGGAATCGACGATTGCGCGGGTGAAGGATGGTGCGGTCGAGATCTTGCGGCCGGGACCGGTGACGACGGACATGCTCGCCGAATCCAGCGGGCTTGCCGTGGCGGGGATCAAGGGATCGGAGATCGTCGCGCCGGGGATGCTCGCGAGCCATTATGCGCCGGGCAAGCCGGTGCGGCTGGGCGCTGTGGATTTCGCGGATGACGAGTATGGCATCGGGTTCGGCGCGGTTGCGGGCGACTATGATTTGAGCGCGGCGGGTGACCTGACCGAGGCGGCGGCACGGCTGTTCGATGCGCTGCATGCCGGGGCGGCAAGCGCGAAGGCAAAGATTGCGGTGGCGGCGATCCCGGTCGAGGGGCTGGGCGCGGCGATCAACGACCGGTTGGCAAGGGCGGCGGTGTGATTTTTGACTCACACAAAGACATAAAGAAGGTGGCATCATGCGCCATGATAGTTGCCTGTCGCGCGTAGTGTTTTTGAGGGCGCCTGCGGTGTCGAGCGGACGTAATGTCGGTGAACCGTCCTCTTTGTGTCTTCGTGTGAGATAATTTCCTAAGCCGCCGCCGGCTCGATCGGATCGCCGTGCGGCGCCTTGCGCGCGACGATCAGGCAGGCGGCGACGATCAGCAGCGCGCCGGCGAAGGTCGGCAGCGTCACCGCCTCGTCATAGAAATACCAGCCGAACAGCATCGCCCAGAGGAAGCCCGTGTATTCGGTCGTCGCGAGGATCTGCGTCTCGGCGCGCGCATAGGCCCAGCTCAAAAGCAGGAGCGACGTGGTCGCGAGCACGGCGGCGCCGAGGATGTGCGGCGCGTGGCTCGCGCCCGGAACCGCGAGGAACCATGGTGCGCCGAGCGCGAGGATCGCGGCGACGAAGAAATTCTGGAAAAAGGCGATCTCCATTGGCTCGGCCATCTTTGCCTGCCGCCGCGCGAGGATGAGGTTGTAGGCGTAGAAGATTGCCGAGAGGAACACCGCACCGACCGCAAGCAGGGCTTCGTCGCTGTAATCGCTGCCGCCGAGTTTCCCCGCGACGATGACGACCACCCCGCAAAGGCCGAGTATCGAGGCGGCAATCGAACGCGGGCCGATCTTCTCGCCGAGGAAGACCGCGGCCATGTAGAGCGCCATCAGCGGTGCGACAAAGGCGAGCGCGATCGCCTCCGCCATCGGCAGTCGCGCGAGTGCCCAGAAGAAGCTGAGCGCCATGCCCGCGACGAAGAGCGAGCGCCACGCATGGATCTGCATAGTCGCCTTGTCGGGCCATTTGGGGCGGCTTGAGAAATAGAGCAGACCGGCGACGAGGGTGCCGGTGCCGGTGCGCCAGAGCACGGCGTTATAGGCGCCGATGCCGATCGACAGGCCCTTCATCAGCACGTCCATCGCCGAAAAGGTCGCGATCCCCGCGCACGCGACCAGGAAGGGGATGATGGGCGAGGGCGAATCGGGACGCATGGGGAGGGCTCTAGCGGGCTGCAAAGGTATTCGTCGCGGTCGATTTTACTCTCGCGTCGGGGAATGGCGGCTCTCAGCCGCTATTTGCCGATAGAGATGTGTGCCCCGGCGAAAGCCGGGGTCCAGAATTCCAACGCGAACCTAGCGTGTTTCCGCGCTGGGCCCCGGCTTCCGCCGGGGTACACAATTGGCAGCTCCCACCCCAAAGTAGCCATCTCCTCCCGGCCGAGAACCGGTAGCGTCAGCCAGACAGGCGCTAGTCGATCCCGTCGGTCCGGCGGATGAAGTCGGCGGCGTCGGTGCGCATTTCGGCCAGAAGTTCGGGTTTCACATAGACCATGTGGCCGGCGGTATAATATTTATACGCGATATTCGCCTGCAGTTCCTTCGGCACCGGCAGGTGCCTGAGTTCGTAGCGACCGGCGAAATAGGGGGTCGAGACGTCGAAATAGCCACCGGTGACGAGCAGCTTCATCTTCGGATTCTGCTTCATCGCAACGGCGAGGTCGGGCAGCACATTGGGCAGCGCAATCAGCGCGCGGTCGGCGCCGGGCGGGCGGTGCTTATAGTCCCAACTGGAATATACATCGAGCCCGCCCTCATAATGCGTCCCCGCGCCATAGCCGAGCGTACCACGGACATAATCGTTGAACGCGGCGGTATAGGCGGCACCGATCGCGGCGCCCTGCGGATCGTTCGAGGCGACCTTGGAGAGCGGATCGAGCGTCGCGCCGGTGAAGCGCGTATCGAGCGTCCCGGTCGTCAATCCCCGGTCGGCCAGCAGTTCCTTTTGCAGCGCGCCATATTGGATACGGAGGTTGGTCTTTACGAGATAGTCGACCGGCAGCCCGGTATAGGCGTGAAGCTTTGTGGCGATCGCCTGCCGTTCGGCGTCGGGGAGATCGTTGCCCTTCATCAGCGCGAGCGCATAGTCGGTGGTCGCGAAGGCTTCGGCCTCGGCGAGCCAGGAGGCGAGGTCGCGGCCGACGCCGGCGCGCTTGTGATACCAGGCGGTCGCGGCATAGGTCGGAAGCGTCACGACATAGGGAAGGTCGACGCCGGGATTGACCTGCGGATCGTCGGGCAGCAGGTCCCAGTTCAAGATGTCGGAGAGCAGGATCACGCCGTTGAGGTCGATGTCCTGTTTCTGGAGCGCGAGCGTCATCCCCGCCGCGCGCATCGTCCCGTAGCTTTCGCCGTAGAGATATTTGGGCGATTTCCAGCGACCATATTTCGACAGGAAATCGCGGACGAACACGGTGAAGGCGTGGATGTCCTGGTCGACCCCGAACCATGCCTTGTCCTTGTCTTTCCCCGCGACGCGGCTGAAGCCCGTGCCGGGGGCATCGACGAAGACGAGGTCCGAGACGTCGAGCAGGCTCTGGTCGTTGGCGACGGTGCGATAGGGCGCGCTGCCGTGCACCAGATCGGGCGTCTCGACGCGCACGGGGCCATAGGCGCCCATATGGAGCCAGAGCGTCGGCGACCCCGGCCCGCCGTTGAAGAGAAAGGTGACGGGACGGCTCTCGGCAGGGGCGCCGTCCTTGAAATAGGCGGTGTAGAACATCGACGCTTCGGAGTTCGGCACATCCTCCGCAGCGTCCTTGTCGCGCTTGCGTTCGATCGGCACCGTATCGTCCCAGCCCTTCGGATGGATGACGAGCGTCCCTGCGACGGCACGATACGGGATCGCGACGCCGCCAACGGTCACCGACCCGCGGCTCTCGACCTCGGTCGCCTCGAACATCGGCGCGTCGGGCGCCGGTTTGTCGGCGGCCGGACGCGCCTCTTTGGATTGCGCGGTTGCACAGCCGCCGAGCGCGAGGGCGAAGGACGCCGCGAGAAGAATGTGTTTCATCGGAATGTCGCCTGTCCTGCGCCGTCTATGTTGAGTTTCTGGCCCGAGCAATAGCTGTTCGCATCGCTGACGAACCAGACGACCGCTGCCGCGACATCGGCGGGCACGGCGACGCGGCCAAAGGGCATTTTGGTGTCGAGGTGGTGGATGTCGTCGTTGCCGGTGATCGCGCGCGAGAGCTTTTCGCCCATGTCGCTGACGGTGAGCGCGGGGGCGACGATGTTGACGCGGACGCCGTTGCGAAGCTCTTCCTTCGCGAGGGTCAGCGCGAAGGCTTCGCCTGCCGCCTTCGCCATCGTGTAAGGCGCGCCATTCGGCGAGTTCACGTAAGTTGCGATGCTCGAAATGACGATGATGTCGCTGCGCGCGTGGGTGCGGAGCTGCGGCAGCGCGAGACGGCTGAGACGGTGCGGGCCGGCGGCATGGACGGCGAAGAGCTTGTCGACCTCGGCGGGATCGGTATCGGCGACCGACTGGCCGCGGCTGGCGATGCCGGCGTTGTTGACGAGGATCGACATGGGGCCGAAGTCGGCCTCGACCGCAGCGACCATCGCGGCGCAGGCGGCTTCGTCGGTGACCGACGCCCGATAGGCCTTCGCCTTGCGGCCGAGCGCCTGAATGGCGGCGACGGTTTCGGCGGCGGCGTCCTCGCCGCGCGTGTAGTTGACCGCGACGTCGGCGCCCGCTTCGGCGAGACCGATCGCGATGCCGCGGCCGATGCCGCGCGAGGCGCCGGTGACGAGGGCGGTGCGCCCCGCGAGGTTCATCCCGGTCATTGCTCTCTCCCCTGACCCATCAACTCGTTATAGATTTCGTCGTCGCTGCGGCTCGCGGCGTTGCGCCACTTGGGCGCGGTCTTGCGGTTGAGGACATGGCCGCCCGCATCGAGGATCGCGACGGTGGGCGTGCCCTTGATTCGGAAGTCGAAGCGCTTTGGTACATCGGGATTGCGGCCGAGGCCGCGGATGTGGGGCATGCCGATGTCGGCAAAAACGATCTCGTAGCGGTCGCGGACGGGCGCGAAGCGATCGGTCGCGAGGAGGTTCGCGAGCCATGCGCTGTCGTGGCAGCCACCGGTGCCCATGACGAGAAGGACGGGCTTGCCCGATTGCCGCGCTTTGACGAGCGCCGCGTCGATGGCCGGCACCGGGTCGGCAACGAAGGCCTCGCTCTTATAGGGGTCTTCGACACCGGGAATCGTGCGAGTTTCGCTCGCTGCGGCGGGTGTCAGCGCGATCAGGGCGGCGATGAGGGCGATTGTTCGAGCCATGTCCCCGACGATAGGTTTTGCATGACGTTTCCGTCAACGTAAGATAGCCTTCAGCCATGAGCTGGAAAAAAGAAATCGACGAACTCGCCGCGCGGCGCGCGATGGCCGAGAAGATGGGCGGCGAGGAAAAGGTCGCGCGGCAGCACGGCCGCGGCAAGATGGACGCGCGGGCGCGGCTCGCGGGGATCGTCGACGCGGGCAGCTTTCGCGAGATCGGCAAGATCGCCGGGCGCGGCAAATATGGCACCGATGGTGAGCTGGAAGATCTCGCCGCGTCCAATTTCATCTTCGGGCGCGCCAATATCGAGGGTCGGCCGGTGGTCGCTTCGGCCGACGATTTCACCGTGCGCGGCGGCGCGGCCGATGCGGCGCTGCACAGGAAGTTTATCCAGTGCGAGGCGATGGCGCATCAATATCGCCTGCCGCTGATCCGCATGATCGACGGCACCGGTGGCGGCGGATCGGTCAAGACGCTCGAGGATATGGGCTATACCTATATCCCGCACGTGCCCGGCTGGGACGAGATCATCGCGAACCTCGATACGGTGCCGGTGGTCGCGCTGGCGCTCGGGCCGACGGCTGGATTGGGCGCGGCGCGGGTGGTCGCAAGCCATTACAGCGTCATGGTGCGCGGGCTGTCGCAACTGTTCGCGGCGGGACCTGCGGTGGCGGCGGCGATCGGCGATACGCTCGATCGCGAAGAACTGGGCGGGGTCGATGTGCACACACGCAACGGCGTGGTCGATGACGAGGTGGCGAGCGAGGCCGAGGCGTTCGCGGCGGCGCGGCGCTTCCTGTCGTACCTGCCGTCGTCGATCCACGACCGCGCCTTGCGGACCGAATGCCGCGATCCGGTCGACCGGCGCGAGGAGGCTTTGCTGTCGGTCGTGCCGCGCGAGGCGAAACAGGTCTATTCGATGCGGCGCATCGCGAACGCGGTGTTCGACCAGGGCAGTTTTTTCGAAATGGGCGCGCGCTGGGGGCGCGCGGTGATCACGGCGTTCGCGCGATTGGACGGCTGGCCGGTCGCGGTGCTCGCGAGCGATCCGTCGTACCTCGGCGGCTCGTGGGACGCGAAGACGAGCGAGAAGGCCGAGCGGTTCGTCAAGATGGCCGACCAGTTCCGGCTGCCGATCGTTCATCTCGTCGACAATCCGGGCTTCATGATCGGCGGCGAGGCCGAGCGGACGGGGACGATCCGGTACGGGGTACAGGCGATGAACGCGATCTATCGCGCAACGGTGCCGCTGGCGTCGGTGGTGGTGCGGCGCGCATACGGAATCGCAGGCAGCGCGATGTCGAACGCCGAGCGCTTCCAGTACCGCTTCGCCTGGCCGTCGGGCGACTGGGGCAGCCTGCCGATCGAGGGTGGGGTCGAGGTTGCGTACAAGAGCGAGCTCGAAGCCGCCGAGGACCCGGCGGCGCATCTGGAAACGATCCGCGAGCGTCTCAATCGCGTGCGCTCGCCCTTCCGGACGGCGGAGAAGTTCGGGGTCGAGGATATCATCGACCCGCGCGACACGCGGCCGCTGCTGTGCGAGTTTGCGGAGCTGGCTTGGCGAGTGCTGAACAGCCGTTCGTAGAAAAAGGCTCGTCATTGCGAGCGAAGCGAAGCAATCTAGGGCGGTTTGGGCCATTCTGGATTGCCGCGGGCCTTCGGCCCTCGCAATGACGGGGAGGGGGACAGCATGACTGGTGGACGCCATCACGGCATGGACTGGCTGCGGATCGCGGCGTTCGGCCTCCTCATCCTCTATCACATCGGCATGTATTTCGTGCCGTGGGGCTGGCACGTGAAGATCGCGCAGCCGCTTGACTGGGTGCAGCTGCCGATGCTCGCGACGAACAGCTGGCGGCTGCCCTTGCTGTTCCTCGTGTCGGGCTATGCGAGCGCGGCGCTGTTCGCGAAGCTCGGCAGCAGCGGCGCCTTTATGCGGTCGCGCAGCGCGCGGCTGCTCATCCCGCTCGCCTTCGGTATCCTCGTCGTCATCCCGCCGCAGCCGTGGATCGAACTGGTCACGCAGCATGGCTATGCGAAGAGCCTCGGCGCTTTCTGGGTCGGCGATTATTTCCGTTTCGGCACGCTCGATGGCATCGTGCTGCCGACGTGGCAGCATCTGTGGTTCGTCGTCTATCTGTGGGTGTACACGATGCTCGCCGCGGCGGTGCTGGCGTGGGTGCCGACGGCCGTGCGCGCAAGGGTCGCCGATGGCGCGGCGCGGTTGCTTGGCGGCCGGGGACTGCTCGCACTGCCGCTTGCCTGGTGGCTGCTGCTGCTTGCCCTGTTTCCGGGGCATGAGGAAACGCATGCGCTGGTCGATGATGGCCCGTCACATCTCCATTATCTGATGCCCTTTTTCGTGGGCTGGCTGCTGCGCGTGCGCCCGCTATTGTTCGGGACGGTGGCGCGCTGGTGGCGCGCCGCGCTGGCGATCGGCGTCGCGGCGTTCGCGGTCGTCGCGGCGATCCTGTGCCTGTGGCTCAGCGGCGCGCAGAGCCCCGAATGGGGCCGGACGGCGTTCGATATCGCGCATCAGGTGCAGGGGTGGACGACGATCGTCGCGCTGGTCGGAATCGCCGACCGTTTCTGGAACCGCGACCATTCCAGACGCGCGATGCTTGCCGAAGCGGTCTTCCCCTTTTACATCATCCACCAGACAATCATCGTCGTTACCGGCTGGTATCTGCTGCGCGCCGGTGTGAGCGCGCTGCCGAGCTTCGTCCTGCTGGTTGCCGCGACGGTAAGCGGGTGCTGGCTTTTCTACCGGATCGGGCGCAGCATCGGCTGGCTGCGGCCGCTGATCGGATTGCAGCGTCAATAGGGGAGAAGGTCATGGGCGCATTGAAAGGCATCCTGGCGATCGTGGGGGTCGCGGCGATCCTCGTCGGCGGGCTTTGGGCGCTGCAGGGGCTCGACATCATACGCTGGCCGGCGAGCAGCTTCATGCTGGGCGATACGACATGGACGCGCAACGGCATCGTGCTTGCCGTCGTCGGCATCTTTCTGGTCTGGTTCGCGCGCAAACGCTGAAACTCCGGCGATCAAGTCGACTACAAACGTAGTTGATCTGTATTGCTGTTATGATACACTCCGATCCGGCCGGGGCTGGACTGGAGACTGGAATGATTCGTTCGTCGCGTATTTTACCCGCGCTGCTGCTCGCCGCCGCCATGGCGATCGGGCCCGTCCTTGCACCGCCGCCTGCGATGGCCGCCGACGAGATCAGCGCCGATACGATCGCGGAGAAATATGCGGCGCTGCTCGAACGCGACTATCTCTATCCCGAAACCGGCAAGCGCTACGCCGATGCGATCCGCGCGGGTATTGCAGCAGGACGCTACCGGACGCTGAGCGGCGAGGCGCTGGGCACCGCGATCGACAGCGATGTTGACGCGGTGTTGCCCGACGGCCATTTGCGGCTGCGTGTTCCCGAAGCGGCGACGGGGGCAGCCGCTCCTGCACCGGGTGGCACCACGCCCGCGCCGCGGCCGAAGAAGGTGCCGGTCGAGCAGGCAGGCTGGATCGCGCCGGGGATCGCTTTCATACGGTTCAATGTCTTTCCGCAGGACGAGGCCGTCACCGCACAGGCGGCGAAGTTCATGGCCGATCATGCCGATGCGAAGGCGATCATCTTCGATATCCGCACGCATAATGGTGGCGGGCTCGACCAGATGGACGTGATCTTCCCGTGGCTGTTCGGCAAGGAAACGCGGCTGGTGACGATGGCGACGCGCGCGTCGGTCGATGCCGAGGGCGGATCGCCGATTGCCGGGGTGCCGTCGATGCGGATGGCGAAGGGCGATGCGGGCATGGTCGCGCGCGAACATTGGGCGACGCCGAATGCCGACGCGCGGCTGCGCGATGCCAGGATCTATGTGCTCACCTCGGGCGCGAGCGCGTCGGCGGCCGAGCATTTCGCGCTTGCGATGAAGCATAGCGGGCGCGGCACGCTCGTCGGCGCGCCGACCGCGGGCGCCAATCATTTCGGGCGCGGCGAGGACCTCGGTGGCGGTTATGGCGCCTTCATCCCGGTCGGGCGAACCTATGATCCGGTGACGGGCAAGGATTGGGAAGGCGAGGGCGTGCTGCCCGATATCGCGGTGGCGCCGGCGGATGCGCTGGCGCGCGCGCTGACCGAGCTTGGTGTTGCGCCTGCCGAGGCGAAGACGCTGTCGGACGCGCATATGCCGAGCTGGCCGATGGAGCGGCGCAAGCCCCGCGGGACGCGCTAGGCAGTGCGCAGATAGGGCAGATTTTCGCGGAAACAGGCCTCGATATTGTTGCCGTCGGGGTCGAGCAGAAAGGCGCCATAATAGCCTTCGGCGCCTTCGCGCGGGCCGGGGGTGCCATGATCGGTGCCTCCCGCGCCGATGCCGGCTTCGTGGAACGCGTGTACCGCGTCCCTCGACGGCGCGATCAGCGCGACGTGCATCTGGTTGATCCCGGCGCGCGAGCCCTCGGCCCAATAGCTCGGACGGAGCGTGCCGATCCAGAGATAGGGGATCGGCTGGTCCTTGCTCTTGCCGAAAACGAAGGCCTGGTCGCCATTGTCGGCGGTGACGAGGCCGAGCGGCTTGCCGATCGCGTCATAGAAGGCGCGGGCGCGGGCGAGGTCGGTGACGACGAGTCCGGTGTGATCGATCATCATTGGGGAACGCGCCGGACAACGTCAGGGTTGCCCCTTGTCGTCATGCCGGACTTGATCCGGCATCCATCCGACGGACGTTGCCCGGACCCCGGATCAAGCCGGACGAGTCACGTGCCCCGTGTCACGTGCCCTGCGCCGGGGGTGACGAAGCACTGGAAGCGGCGAGCTTCGTCAGCGCGTCGCCATCGACCCGCATCACGGTCCATTCGTCCATCAACCTGGCGCCGAGGCTCTGGTAAAAGCCGATTGCCGGGGCGTTCCAGTCGAGCACCGACCATTCGAGCCGCGCGCAGTCGCGTGCGACGACAAGGCCCGCGAGATGCACGAGCAGCGCCTTGCCGAGCCCCGAGCCGCGCGCGTCGGGGCGCACGAACAGATCCTCGAGATAGATGCCGGGGCGGCCCTCGAAGGTCGAGAAATTGTGGAAGAAGAGCGCGAAGCCCTGCGCCTGTCCGTCGATCTCGCCGATCAGGACTTCGGCATAGGGACGCGGGCCGAATAATTTCTCGCCGAGCTTCGCCTCGTCGAAGCGAACCTCGTGCGCGAGCTTTTCATAGTCGGCGAGGTCGCGGATGAACTGCGCGATCTGGGGCAGGTCGGCGGCGGTGGCGGGGCGGATCGACAGGGTCATGTGCGCGCTGTGTCGGGTCACACGCGCGCTGTCAAATTTCGACCGATTGCGGACATCGGATCGTTGCCGTCGTTCAAGATTTAGATGATCGGGCGTCCCCAGCCAGCGCTTCCAAACGCGACGCCTTGCCATTGATCTCTGTTCCGTTGGAATATGCTGATGCGAAAATCGCCCCCAGCGATTCCTGCGGTCTGCACATCAGTAATTACAAACGCAAAATCGCCATCAAAAAGGGGCGACCGCAGGGTCAAGCGTTCGTGACATCCGGGTACCGATGATGCGGCGTCGATGATGCGGAACCCAAGTTGCAAGGCTTGGCGGGGTATCCGGTATGTCGCGGATCGTTTGGGTTTCGCACGCGCC